>NZ_VWWM01000068.1:0-37869 GCF_011752945.1 Paraburkholderia sp. Cy-641 | reverse complement strand
CTCATCAGGACGAGGTACGGAGCGGCAAAGCTCCACTCCTCGTCCGATACATCTGTTGGGTACGGTTTGCGTTCTGGCATTGCGCCAGGTTACCAGGTTTGGCACAAAGTGCCTAACACGCTCTAGAATAATAGCGCCCCACGCTACTTTAACGGCACCCGACAACCCGATCATAAATTCGAAAGAGAATAAAATATAAATGAAAGAACATGAAAAGCGAATGGTAAATAAATATGCCATTCTGATTGCGGGACCCGTATTGCTATTGTCCGCATGCGGCGGCGGTTCGTCCGGCAATTCGGGCTCGGCCGCAAGCACGTCGAACCTGAGCGATGCGCAGAAGAGTTACGAAAGTTTTGCGCTGGCGTCGAACGGCGGACTGCATTACGTGGACGGGAGCCTCTCGTTCAGCACGAGTTCGACGGGCGCCGTATCGGTCAACCCGAGCAGCAGCTTTTTTTCACCGCTGACTCCAGCATTCCTCAAAGCCCGTCGAGCGGCCCGCAGCCGCTGACCGCCGGCACCACGTCCCTTGCGTCGACGCTCAAGGTGCCCACGATCAGCAACGGACGCTTCGTCGTCAACGGCGCCATTTATGTCGCCGCGGTTCCGGCCCAGGCCCGCGTCAGCTACGCAGGCTCCAATGTCCAGGAAGACTACCTGGCCGCCGACGGCAGCACCGTGGTCCGCACGCTCCTCGGCACCAGCTACACCGCCGTTTCGCTAAGTGGCCTGATCTCCGCCTCCCCTTCCGAGCTGTTCACGAATAGCGCCCTGGGCTTGCTCACGAATACGATCAACGGGCAAACGCTCTACAACCAGCAGACCAGTTGGCAGACAGGCTCTGCCTACATCAAGGTGGTTCGACATGCCGTCGGCGACGAGCTGTTCACCAACGACTGCGTTGCCCCGGCCACGACGGGCAACAACCCGACGCCCTGCTCGGCCACGATATCGACGCTCGAAAATTTCTTCCCCTATGCGAGTGCGACAGACGGCAAGAGCTATCAGCTTGCCGATGGTCAGATCGTCACGCTGGCAGGCGTGCGCGCCTGGGTGTCCAACGCGACGATCGGCAGCACCGGCAGCGATTACCGCGTCTACTATCAGTACAACGGCGGTATCTACACGGGCTACTTTCTCAAAGACGGCACGACCTTGCAGCTCGTACCGCTTGGCGGCGGCACACCGCAGGAGAACTACTATTTCCTGAACAACGCCGCGATGCAGTCGATCAAATCCGCGCTCAACTTCTGAGTGTTCTGAGCGATTCGAGCCGGCGTGGTGCGATCGAGCGGGCAATCGCAAGCGCGGAGACACGCTAGCGAGCGCGGTGAAAAAGAGAGGTAGAAAAGCGGCGGAAAAAAAGAAAAGCCCCGACATGTCGGGGCTTTTCTTTACATCAACGACTGGAGGCGCGAGCCGGAGTCGAACCGGCCTAAACGGCTTTGCAGGCCGCTGCATAACCGCTTTGCTATCGCGCCACAAGCGGACTGGAACCTAGAAGCAGGCTCGCAGATTTGTCTGGTGGGAACCAGAAGGACCGAAGCGCTGACAAGCGACCGGCCTTCCAAACAAAAAGGGAAGCGTTGCTTCCCCTGATGTATGGAGCGGGAGACGAGGCTCGAACTCGCGACCTCAACCTTGGCAAGGTTGCGCTCTACCAACTGAGCTACTCCCGCATTGAACTGCTTCACAACGCGCTACATTTTGTACTTCGCCAAACAACGCATTGCTTCAAAAAACTGGAGCGGGAAACGAGGCTCGAACTCGCGACCTCAACCTTGGCAAGGTTGCGCTCTACCAACTGAGCTATTCCCGCGTTGCACTGCATTCACTGCTACTACCTGACTACGTTTCCCGATGTTTCGCTGCGTTTCGCGCTGCGTGCATCGGAGAAACGAGATTATGGAGAACCGGCAGAAACGTGTCAACCCCTTTTGCCCATCTCTTCTACAGAAAAGATTTCTCTCATGTTTCCACGGGGTTCGAAGATACTTTTGCGGCCGCGCTCCGCTTCGCTCACGCTGTCACGCGACGCCGCCACGCTCGCGAATCTGCGGCCACGCGAGCTTCATGTAGTAGAGCATCGACCAGATCGTCAGGAACGCGGCGAGATAGATCAGCCACAAACCCCACACGCGCGTGTCGATCGCGATGCCGCCGCCGAACGGCAGCGGACCATAGAACAGCAGCATCGGAATCGCCACCATCTGGCACGCGGTCTTGAACTTGCCGAGCGAATTCACCGCGACGCTCTTCGATGCGCCGATCTGCGCCATCCATTCGCGCAGCGCCGAGATCGCGATTTCGCGTCCGACGATCACGAGCGCGATCGCCGAGTCGATGCGCGTGAGCTGCACGAGCACGAGCAACGCGGCCGTCACCATGAGCTTGTCGGCGACCGGGTCGAGGAACGCGCCGAACGCCGAGGTCTGATTCCACTTGCGGGCCAGAAAGCCGTCGAACCAGTCGGTGAGCGCCGCGAGAATGAAGATCGTGGCGGCCGCGAGATTGCGGTGCGCGGGGCTCATCATCATGTCGGGCAAATAGAACACGCCGACGACGAGCGGAATCAGCACGATCCGCAGCCAGGTCAAAAATATCGGGAAATTAAACGGCATGGGGCAGGCGCAGCGTCTGACGAGTGAGTTGCAATTGTGCCGTGTCACAGGGCCTGCCACAAGCAAGCCGGCGCCGGGGCGGCCGCGGCCCACGCCGGGGGTGCGCTGCGCCGGCCAGCGCGAGTCGAACGGAACCGCTCCGGTCCCGTCGCCCCCTCCTTGTCCCCACCTCGCTTCGCCCGCCCCCACTCGCGCGCCGCCCGCGATACAGCGCGCCCGACAAAAACGACCCGCGCACCAGACACCAGACGCAACGCACTCAGTGCAGTTGCCGGTAAATCTGCTCGGCCAGCGCCTGCGAAATGCCTTCGACGCTCGCCAGATCCTCGACACTCGCGGCCACCACACCGCGCAGCCCGCCGAAGCGCGCGAGCAGCCGCTGACGCCGCTTCGCCCCGACGCCTTCGAGCTCTTCGAGCCGCGAAGTCTGCCGCGTTTTGCCGCGCTTCGCGCGCATGCCGGTAATCGCAAAGCGGTGCGCCTCGTCGCGAATCTGCGCGACCAGCATCAGCGCGGCGCTTTCCTTGCCGAGTTCGAGCGGCGTGCGGCCGTCGGCGAAAATCAGGGTTTCGAGGCCGACCTTGCGCCCCTCCCCCTTCGCGACGCCGACCAGCATGCCGGTGTCGAGCCCCAGCTCGGTGAACACCTGGCGCGCGATCTCCACCTGGCCTTTGCCGCCGTCGATCAGCACGATGGTCGGCAGAACGCCGCCCGCCGCGCCCGGCTCGGTGGCCTCAGCAGCCTCGGCCGCGAGCGACGGATCGGCGGCCGCAGCGCCTTGCGCCTGCGCGGCTTCATCAGCGGAATTCGCGGCAGCCTGCGCGACCATCTTCTCGTAACGGCGCGTGAGCACCTGGCGCATCGCCGCGTAGTCGTCGCCGGGCGTGATGCCGGTGATGTTGTAGCGGCGGTACTCGGACGACTGCATCTTGTGATGGTGATAGACGACGCACGACGCCTGCGTCGCCTCGCCCATCGTGTGGCTGATGTCGAAGCATTCGATGCGCAGATGCGCGAGGTCGTCGCACTCCATGCCGAGCGTGTCGGTCAGCGCGCGCGTGCGAGCCTGTTGCGAGCCCTGCTCGGAAAGCAGCCGGGCCAGCGCGAGCCGCGCATTCTGCTCGGCCATCGCGAGCCATGCGCGGCGCTGTCCTTGCGGCTGACGCAGCACGTTCACCTTGTGCCCCGCCTGCTCCGTGAGCACGTCGACGAGTTCGCGGCCCGGCGCGTGGCTGACCACCAGCACAGGCGGCACGCGATTGCCGAGGTAATGCTGCGCGATGAACGCTTCGAGCACTTCGGCTTCGATGCCGCCGGATGCGCGGCCTTTGCGGCGCTTCGAGGCGGCGGCCGCGCCGGCTTGCCCGGCGTCCTCGGCTTCCTCTGCGGCGATGTCGGGTTCTTCGTCTTCCGCGGGCATGTCCCGCGCGATCGCGAGCGCAAGCGCGTCGGCATCGCCGACGGCCGCCGCGCTGCCGACACGCTCCTCGCCGTCCTCACCCGCGCCGCCATCGCGCGCGAGCAGGTCCGAAGCAGCGTCCCGCACCTCGCCGCCGTCCTCGCCGAGCCCGCCTTCGGCGGCGGTCAACGCGCTTTCCACGTGCGTGGGGAAATACGCCTTGTCGCCGAGGTGCCGGCCGCCGCGCACCATCGCGAGATTCACGCAGACGCGCCCGCCCAGCGCAACCACCGCGAGAATGTCGACGTCGCTGTCGCTGCCGACCTCGATCGCCTGCTGATGCAGCACCGTCGAGAGCGAACTCATCTGGTTGCGCACCGCCGCGGCCTGCTCGAACTTGAGCTCGCTCGCAAACGCATGCATCTTCTGCTCGAGCTCCTTCATCACCTCGCCCTGGCGGCCGAGCAGAAAGCGCGATGCGTTGGCGACGTCTCGCGCGTAATCCTCTTCGCTGATGTTCGCGACGCACGGCGCGGTGCAGCGGCCGATCTGATGCAGCAGACACGGCCGCGTGCGGTTGTTGAACACCGAGTCTTCACAGGTGCGCAACTGGAACACGCGCTGCAGGATCTGAATGCTTTCGCGCACTGCCCACGCGCTCGGAAACGGCCCGAAGTACTGGTTCTTGCGATCGACCGAGCCGCGGTAATACGCCATGCGCGGAAACTTGTGGCCGGTCAGCTTCAGATACGGATACGACTTGTCGTCGCGAAACAGGATGTTGTAACGCGGCGCGAGCGCCTTGATCAGATTGTTTTCGAGCAGCAGCGCCTCGGCTTCGGAACGCGTCACGGTCGTCTCGATGCGCGCGATGCGCGTGACCATCATCGCGATGCGCGGCGAGAGCTGCGTCTTCGTGAAATAGCTCGAAACGCGCTTCTTCAGATCGCGCGCCTTGCCGACGTAGAGCACCGCGCCGCTCGTGTCGTAATAACGGTAGACGCCGGGCAGATGCGGCAGCTGGGCGAGCACTTTTTTCGGCTCGAAGGCGTCGGGCGCCTCGTTTGCGTCGGTTGCTTCGGGTGCGGTCATGCAGGGTCTTGGATGGGGACGGTCTCGCGGAGCCTTGCGCCGCGTGCCGCGCCTTCGGGGAGCCGGGCGCGCGAATCGTCAACGAGGCTTTAGAATCGCCAGTTTAGAACATTCCTCGCGCGTCCGAGCCCCGCCGCGCGATGACGCGGCAGCGCCCGCCGCAGCCGTTCCGACCGCATCCACGACCCGAACCCGCGACCCAGACCGCCATGTCCAGTGTCCCGCCCGCTTCCGCATCGACCACCGCCTCGTCCACTGCCCCGTCCGCCGCGGCGGCCCCGCTCGCCTGCGACATCTTCTGCGCGGTGATCGACAATTTCGGCGACATCGGCGTGTGCTGGCGCCTTGCGCGTCAGCTTGCGAACGAGCATGGCTGGCAGGTGCGCCTGTTCGTCGACGATCTGCACGCGTTCCAGAAGCTGTGCCCACGGCTCGCACCCGAGCGCGCGCGGCAGACACTCGACGGGATCGTCATCGAGCACTGGCACGAGCCGGCTCACGCGGGCGAGACGCTCGACGTCGCCGATGTCGTGATCGAAGCGTTCGCCTGCGAACTGCCGCCCATCTATATCGCCGCCATGGCCGAACGCGTGCGCGCGCCGCTCTGGCTCAACCTCGAATATCTGAGTGCCGAAGACTGGGTCGCGGATTTCCATCTGCGTCCGTCGCCGCATCCGCGTTACGCGCTCAGCAAGACGTTCTTTCTCCCCGGACTCGGCCCCGGCACCGGCGGCGTGCTCAAGGAGCGCGATCTCGACGCGGCGCGCGCCGCATTCGAGGGCTCGCCGGCCGCCCGCGCCGCGTGGTGGCTCGCGGCCACCGGCGAAGCGCCGCCGCCGGCTTCGGCCACCGTCGTCTCGCTGTTCGCGTACGAAAACCCGGCCGTCGGCAGCCTGCTCGAACAATGGCGCGACAGCGTCACGCCCGTCGTGCTGCTGGTACCCGAAGGCCGTATTTCCGGCGCACTCGCGCGCTTTTTCGGACTGCCGTCGTTTGCCGCGGGCACGCACGCGACGCGCGGCAACCTCAGCGCCCATGCGCTCGCCTTCACCGAGCAAACCGGCTACGACGCGCTGCTGTGGGCGAGCGACGTCAACTTCGTGCGCGGCGAGGATTCGTTCGTGCGCGCCCAATGGGCCGCGAAACCGTTCATCTGGCACATCTACCCGCAAGCGGACGACGCGCATCTGCCGAAGCTCGACGCCGCGCTCGCCCACTACACGCGCACGCTGCCGGCCGACGCGCGCGCCGCGCTCGAACGCTTCTGGCACGCCTGGAACGGCGCGGGCCAGCCGGACTGGGCGCAGTTCCAGCGCCACTGCCCGACACTGAGACAGCGCGCCGCCGCGTGGGCGGACGAGCTCGCGCAGGTGGGCGATCTCGCCGGAAACCTGACATCGTTCGCAAAAACTCAGTTAAAATAAGCGGTTATCCAACGGCCGACGACGCAAGCGCGGCCCGATTCCAGCAACACGTTCCGGTCAGCCCGCCTGACCCGTCCCTGTAGAACACGCGTCATGCGCCCCAACCTTCGGGTCGGACACGCGGCTGTCAAGAAAAGGGCGCAAAGGGAACGTATGCTGCGGGTCGGCGCCACTCGTGTACACGCCCGCACAGGGTAAAAATCAGGTAACGGACTGGCAGGATGGCGGACACCGGCGGCTGCGCGAAGCGGCCCGCCGCTCGCCCCCGCCACAGGCCGGCCCCGTTTCGTGCATGCGCTTGCCAGCCGCCGCTTCCCGCGGCGCGGCCGGCGATGGGCGAAACGCCGAAGCCGCTTGGCGCCTATGCCGTTGAGCAACAGTTAAGCTATTTATCTCGCACAGGACAGTTTTATGAAGACCGCACAGGAACTCCGCACCGGCAACGTCGTGATGATCGGCGCAGACGCCATGGTCGTGCAAAAGGCCGAGTACAACAAATCGGGCCGTAACGCCGCCGTCGTCAAGATGAAGTTCAAGAACCTGCTGACCGGCTCGGGCATGGAAACCGTGTACAAGGCCGACGACAAATTCGACGTCGTCGTGCTCGAGCGCAAGGAAGTGACGTACTCGTACTTCGCCGACCCGATGTACGTGTTCATGGACGCCGACTACAACCAGTACGAAGTCGAAGCCGAAATGATGGGCGACGCGCTGCACTACCTCGAAGACGGCATGGCTTGCGAAGTCGTGTTCTACAACGAGAAGGCAATCTCGGTCGAACTGCCGACCACGCTGGTTCGCGAAATCATCTACACGGAACCGGCTGTCAAGGGCGACACGTCGTCGGGCAAGGTGCTGAAGAACGCCAAGCTGAACACCGGTTTCGAACTGCAAGTGCCGCTCTTCTGCAACATCGGCGACAAGATCGAAATCGACACGCGTACCCACGAGTACCGCAGCCGCGCCTAAGCGTCCGAGCGGCTCTCCAGCGTCGGCACCCTGCCGGTCCGCCGCCAAAAAGCGCCCCAAGGGGCGCTTTTTCTTTTCTGGTTCGCCATGCAGAGTGAGGAAAACTTTACCGGGAGCGTTATTCAAAATTACCATTGCGACGTCCCGATTTCATCGCCGATTGCGAACAAGCCGTTGATACATCTCGGAAAATTTCTTTGGCACGGTCCCTGCTTGATGGCAAGACAGGCTAGCTTGTTTTTCCAACCGGGAGACGCGCCGTGAACCGCGACATCGCCGCAGGCAGGTGGAAGCAGATAGTCGGCAAGGAAAAGGCCGCATCGTGCAGGTTGACGGACGACGAACCGGCCGGGGCCGAAGACTGCGCCGGCAGGCTCGCCGGCCTGATCCGGAAACGTCATGGCTGCCCCCGCGCGGAAGCGGAACTCGCAGTGCGCCGGTTTTTCGCCAACAACCGGGATTTCTGACAGGATGAGTGAAGGAACTACAAACCCGGCCCGCGCGGTGCGCAAGCGGCGCAGCCCGGGCCCCGTTCCCGAAGCCCAAGGACCAGCATGACCTGTCATCGAGCCCGCCAGAGCCTTCGGAGCCCGCGATGCGCGTCATCGCAGCCTTAGCGGCGCGCCAGGCATTTCATCCATTCAAAAAATTGCGCTCGCCATGCCACACGCACTGATTGTTGAAGACGATCCCAATAGCCTGTCCGGTCTGTCCGCGATTCTTGCGGCCGACGGTTTCTCCGTCGACACCGCGACCACGCTCGCCGAAGCCCGGGCGGCATTGACGCGCTTCATCCCCGACGTCGTGCTGGTCGACCTGAACCTGCCGGACGGCAGTGGCCTCGATCTGCTGCAGCATCTGCCCGCGCACCCGCCGGGCGGCGCGTTGCCGGTGATCGTGATGACCGGCAACGCGACGGTCGAGAGCGCGATCGAGGGCTTGCGGCACGGTATCTGGGACTATCTGCTGAAGCCGGTCAACATCCCGCGCCTGCGCAGCCTGCTCGCGCGCGTCCCGCGTCCCTACGAGCTGACCGAGGAAGTACAGACGCTGCGCGCGTCGCTGCGCCAGCTCGGCCGGTTCGGCTCGATGCTCGGGCGCAGCGGCACGATCCAGCACGTCTACGACACGATCGAACATCTCGCGCCGACCGAAGCCGCCGCGCTGATCTCCGGCGAAGCAGGCACCGGCAAGCAGATCGCCGCGCGCACGCTGCACGACATGAGCCGGCGCCGCAAGGGGCCGTTCGTCACGTTCGACTGCCGCGGCGCGGCGGCCGGCACCGCGACCCGTTCGCTCGACAGCCTGCTGTTCGGCCACGAACGCGGCGCGTTCGGCGGCGCCGAGCAGCGCGAGGTAGGCCTCTTCGAGCAGGCGAGCGGCGGCACGCTGTTGATCAATGAAATCTCCGAGTTGCCGCGCGCCCAGCAGGAGGCGCTGCTGCGCGCGCTCGATTCGCAAATGTTCATGCGGGTGGGCGGCACCAATCAGGTCGCGACCGATTTCCGCCTGGTCGCGTCAACGCGCAAGCCGCCACGCGCGGCCGTCGCGGACGGCAGCCTGCACCCGGACCTCGCGTTGCGTCTCGAAGCCGCCTCGGTGCTGCTGCCGCCGCTGCGCGAACGCGGCGACGATCCGGTGCTGATCGCGCAAGCGATCATCGACGAGATGAATCTGGAAGCCGCGGCACGCGGCACCGCCGAAGTCGCGAAGCAGGCGGCGCCGGGCTTCCTGCGCGAATGTCTCGCCCACGACTGGCCCGGCAACGTGCGCGAGTTGCAGGATCGCGTGCGGCGCGCGTATCAGGCGTCGGGCGACGTGCTCGAATCGTTGCGCGCCGACGAAGCCGTCACCGCGGACGGCCGCGATCTGAACGGTAGCCGCGTGCAGGTGACCGTCGGCACCCCGCTCGCGGACGTCGAGGAAATGCTGATTCGCGCGACGCTCGACGCGGTGGGCGGCACGCGGCATCGCGCGGCGTCGCTGCTCGGGATCAGCCCGAAGACGCTGTACAACAAGCTGCAGCGGATGCGCTTGAACTGAGTCGACGGCACTTCGATGCCTCGATCGTCGAAGCATCGAAGCGCGCATAAAAAAATGGCGCCTTGATTCGTTTCAAGGCGCCATTTTTTCGGCGGATTTTTTGCGACCCGGGTTTTTCGTGGCGTTATGCGCAGGCTTGATTCGCGAGGTTGGCGGCTCCGCTCGAACGCTCGCAAAAAAAACGCCGCGCCCAAAAGCTGAGGCAAAAAATCACTCAAATGCACCGCGCAGCAACGCCTGCGCTTCGACATACCGCGGCTCGTCCATCAGCTTGCTCCACTTGAGCGCCTTGCCGCGCGGCTGCATGCGCTTCAGACGCCGCTGCGATTCCTTCGACGGCTTGAAGCGCAGCGCGTCGAGCACCTTCTCCGCTTCGTGCGGCTGATTGCAGATCAGCACCATGTCGCAGCCGGCCTCGAGCGCGGCGCGCGCGCCCTCGGTCAGCGTGCCGCCCTGGCGCGCCGCTTCCATCGACAGATCGTCGCTGAATATCGCGCCGTCGAAACGCAGCTTCTTGCGCAGGATGTCCTGCAGCCAGACGCGCGAAAAGCCGGCCGGCTTCGCATCGACCTTCGGATAAACGACGTGCGCGGGCAACACCGCCCCGAGCGACAGGCCGAGCCAGTCGTACGGCGCCACGTCGTCGCGCAGGATCTCTTCCAGCGAGCGCTCGTCGACCGGCATGGCAACGTGCGAGTCCGCCTGCGCGAAGCCGTGCCCCGGAAAGTGCTTGCCGCAATTGCTCATGCCGGCAAGCGCGAGACCGTGATTGAGGCTCTTCGCGAGCATCGCCACGACACGCGGATCGCGATGGAACGCGCGATCGCCGATCACCTGCGAGTGTCCGTAATCGAGGTCGAGCACCGGCGTGAAGCTCATGTCGATGCCGCACGCGCGCAACTCCGCGGCGAGGATATAGCCGACCGCGGTCGCCACCTTGGTCGCCTGCAGCACGTCACGGTCCCACAGCGCGCCGAGCTTGCCCATCGACGGCAGCACCGTGAAGCCGTCGGTGCGAAAACGCTGCACGCGGCCGCCTTCGTGATCGACGGCGATCAGCAGATCCTCGCGGACCGCGCGGATCGCATCGGTCAGCGCGACCAGTTGTGCGCGGCTCTCGTAGTGGCGCGCGAACAGGATCACGCCGCCCGTCATCGGGTGAGCGAGGCGGCGTCGGTCATCGTGGTTCAGCGTTTTGCCGACCACGTCGAGCATCACCGGTCCGGGAATGGTTTTCATCGAGTTCCGCTGGAAAAAGGGCTGTGGGAATCTAAGGCGAAGACAAACGCGGTTCGTCCGGGCCGCGTTCGAGGTCGTGCGTTATTCGGTGGCCGATTGAGCCGATTGGGCCACCGCCTGAACCGCGGCTTGCGCCGCCGATTGCACGGACTGCCCGGCCGAAGCGCGCGCCCCGCCCGCCTGCTCCGTCTCGGCGATCACGAACGACACCGCGTAGTCGCGCTCGTCGCTGATCGTCACGCGTGCGGTAATGCCGCGCGCGTCGAGCCAGTCGGCCAGTTCGCCGGAGGCGACCACCATCGGTTCGCCGCTCGGTTTGTTCAGCGTTTGCAGCGCGCGCCAGCTCATCGGCCAGTGCATGCCGAGGCCGATCGCCTTCGAGAACGCCTCTTTCGCCGAGAAGCGCGTCGCGAGAAACGCGAGGCCGCGCGCCGCCGAGCGGGCCTCACGCGCACGATAGACGCGCAGTTCGTCGGGGCCGAGCACCTTCTCCGCGAAACGGCCGTTGGTGCGCGTCATCACCGCGGCCACGCGGCTCACCTGCACGATGTCGGTGCCGATGCCATAGATCGCCATGTGCGCGTCCGTCCGGGTTATCCGCGTGCACCGAGACGCGCGGCGACCATGATCGCCTTCATCTCGCGCACCGCATTGTCCCAGCCCGCGAAG
This sequence comes from Paraburkholderia sp. Cy-641, assembly GCF_011752945.1. NCBI lineage: Bacteria > Pseudomonadati > Pseudomonadota > Betaproteobacteria > Burkholderiales > Burkholderiaceae > Paraburkholderia > Paraburkholderia sp. Cy-641. Next base: position 26,410 of record NZ_VWWM01000068.1, on the reverse strand, counting down.
ATCGCGTGCGCGACGATCGCATGGCCGATATTGAGTTCGACGATGCCGTCGATCGCCGCGATCTGCTGCACGTTCGTGTAGTGCAGACCGTGGCCCGCATTGACCTTGAGGCCGAGCGTCGCACCGAATTCGACCGTGCGCACGAGGCGCTCGTATTCGCGTTGCTGTTCGGCGGGGTCGTGCGCTTCGGCGTAACGGCCCGTGTGCAGTTCGATCACCGGCGCGCCGGCTTCATGCGCGGCGCGAATCTGCGTCTCATCCGGATCGATAAAGAGCGACACGCGCGAGTTCGCGTCTGCCAGTTGCTTGCAGGCGGCACGCACCGCCTCGAACTGGCCCGCGACATCGAGGCCGCCTTCGGTCGTCAGTTCTTCGCGCTTTTCCGGCACGAGGCAGACGTCGTGCGGCTGCACTTCGCACGCGATGTCGAGCATCTCCTGCGTGACCGCGCATTCGAGGTTCATACGCGTATTCAGGAGCGGGCGCAGCTTGCGCACGTCGGCGTCGACGATATGGCGGCGATCCTCGCGCAGATGCAGCGTAATCGCGTCGGCGCCGGCCTCTTCGGCCATCAGCGCGGCGCGGATCGGATCGGGATAGGACGTGCCGCGCGCATTGCGCAGCGTGGCGACGTGATCGATGTTCACGCCGAGATCGATGACGGTCGGCGAAGTGAGAAAGAAGCTCATAGGTTCTGCAGGTCGATCAGGATCTGGCGCGTCGCCAGCGGCGTACCGCCCAGATAGGTGTTGAGCAGGAAGCGCATCAGCGTTTTGCTTTGCGCCACGGTCTGCGCTCGATGGTAATCGTCCTGTTCCATATCGAGCAAGGTTTGCCCCGCGATCACCGGCCACTGCGCGGGCCATTCGTCCGACGCTTCGCGCACGCCGCGCTCGGGATCGAACACGTAGCGGCCCTCGGCAAGCACCGCCTTGCGCGTGACGGTGCGATCGAGCGCCATCGCGTAGCCGGTTTCGCGCAGTAGCACCCGCTCGAACGAACGCAGCACCTGCACGGGCGGCTCGTCGTGCGCGAGGCGTGTCAGCGTGACGACGTAGTGGTGAAACAGTTGCGGATGCGGGTCTTCGCGCGCACAGAAGCGCACCAGCAGCTCGTTGACGTAGAAGCCGCACAGCAGCGCGTCGCCGGCCAGCGGCAGCATGCCGCCGACCCATTCGGCGCCGGTCAGCGTGCGCACTTCGGATTTGCCCGACCACGCGAGCGAAAGCGGCTGGAACGTTTGCAGCACGCCGCGCAGTGCGGAGTGCGGGCGCTTCGCGCCCTTCGCGACGAGCGCGAGACGGCCGTGATCGCGCGACAGCACGTCGACGATCAGACTCGTTTCGCGATACGGATAGCTATGCAGCACGAAAGCCGGTTGCTCCGCGATCCGGTATTCGGACGCGGAGGTGCGCGGCGCGCGGCGGGCCGGCGCTTTGCGCGCTTCGGCGCGCGACTCGCCGTCCCCGGCAGACGCGCTTCTGGCCCTGGCCGGGGATTTTCTCGTGCTACGCGCGGACCGCGACGGCTCGTGCTCCGGATCGTCCGCCGCCGCGTCGGAATTCAGCGTCGCCGACGCGTCATTCGTACCCATACGCACGAAGCCCGGCTTCGTTGTCGGCCCAGCCGCTCTTCACCTTGACGAAGGTTTCGAGGTAGATCGGCCCGTCGAACAGCTTCTCCATGTCGAGCCGCGCTTCGGTGCTGATCTGTTTGAGCTTCGCGCCCTTCTGGCCGATGATCATCGCCTTGTGCATGTCGCGCTCCACGAGGATGGTCGCGAAGATGCGGCGCAGGCGCCCCTCGGTTTCGAACTTGTCGATCAACACCGTGCTCGTGTACGGCAACTCGTCACCGGTCCAGCGGAACACCTTTTCGCGCAGGATTTCGGCGGCGAGAAAACGCTCGCTGCGATCGGTCAGATCGTCCTCGCCGTAGATCGGCTCGCCTTCGGGCAGAAACGGCTTGACCGTCGCCATCAAACGCTTGATGTCGTCGGTATTTTTCGCCGACAGCGGCACGATCTCGTTGAATTCGCGCAGCGCGCTCATCTGCTGCATGAACGGGAACAGCGTGTTCTTGTCCGACACGCGATCGAGCTTGTTCGCGATCAGCAGCGTCGGCACCTTCGCCGGGATCAGGTCGAGCACCTTCTGATCGTCGGGGCCGAAGCGGCCCGCTTCGATCACGAACAGGATCGCGTCGACCGAGGTCAGCGTCGAGGTGACCGCGCGATTGAGCGAGCGATTCAGCGCGCCGCTGTGTTTGGTCTGGAAACCGGGTGTATCGACGAAGATGTACTGCGCGTCTTCGATCGTGTTGATGCCGGTAATACGATGGCGTGTGGTCTGCGCCTTGCGCGACGTGATGCTGACTTTCTGGCCGACCAGCGCGTTCATCAGCGTGGACTTGCCGACGTTCGGGCGGCCGACGATCGCGACCATGCCGCAGCGAAAACCAGTGGGAGCGGGAGTGTTCATATTCGGACTACGGCAGGTTCGGTCGGCGCACGGCAAGCACGCGCCGATGGCAATCAATGGCCCGCATCGGCGACGCGCGTTTGCACCGCGCCGACAACGCCGGGTTCGTGTTCGGCAGGCGCCGGCGCAGTCGCGGCGGCCGGCACTTGCGCTTGCGCCGCAGTGGCGCCCGGTGCAGCTTCGCGGTTGCGCTGACGCTCTGCGCCGCGGGCTTGCGCGGCTTCGGATCGGGTGTCGGAGGCGTGGTTCGCCACGGGTTTGTCCGCGGGCGGTTCGGCTTTGTCGACCGGCTTGTCGGTGGCTTTCTCGCCGGCGCGATCGCTCATGTGAGCGGCCGGCTTGTTGGCTTTCTCCGCCTTTTCCGTGCGCTCGGCCTTTTCCTGTGCGCTGTATTCGACGTGGGCGGCGCGGATCATCGCAAGCGGCGCGCCCACGGCTGCCGGCGCGCCGCGCTCGGCAACCGGCTTTTCCACGACGGATTTTTCCACCGGGGTTTCCGCCGTAGCAGTCACCCGCAGTGTGCTGCGCTCTACCTTGCGATCCGGCGTGCGCAAATCGAGGGCAGCCTGAACGCCGGTCACGCCGGGCACGATCTCCAGTTCGGCGTTTTTCGCCGCGCGAGCGCCCTTCGAGCGCTTCGGCTTCGCAACGACAGCGGGCGCCGCCGCCATGACCTCGTCGAGCGCCTTCTTGGCGGCCGCCTGCTCCGCCGCGCGACGGCTCGCGCCCGAGCCGGACACCTTCACGTCCAGCTTCGGCACCGTGCATTCGACTTCGAACTGCTGATTGTGCGCCGCACCATGGGTGGCGACGACCGTGTAGGTCGGCAACGCGATCTTGTGGCCTTGCAAATACTCCTGCAGCAGCGTCTTCGCATCCTTGCCGAGCGTACGCGGGTCGATATGATCGAGAATCGGCACGTAAAGGCGCTTGATGACCGTCTGCGCGGCCTCGAAGCCGCCGTCGAGGAATATCGCGCCAAGCACGGCTTCGAGCGTATCCGCGAGAATCGACGGCCGGCGGAAGCCGCCGCTGCGCAGTTCGCCCTCGCCGAGCCGCAAGCCTTCGGAAATATTGAGTGCCTGGGCAATCTCGTAAAGCGATTGCTGCTTCACGAGATTCGCGCGCACGCGCGACAGATCGCCTTCGTCGAGTCGGCCGAAACGTTGGAACAAAAGCGCAGCCACCGCGCAATTCAGAACGGAGTCGCCGAGAAATTCGAGCCGTTCGTTATGCGTGGCACTGTGACTGCGGTGTGTTAAAGCCTGGCGCAGTAATTCCGCATTGCGAAATTCGTAGCGCAAACGGCTTTCCAACGGAGATAGGGGCATGAGCAGAGTATAACGCGGGCGCCGGACCCGGCGGAAACGCGGAGCGCCTGCGGAAAAAGCGTGGTGAAGCGACGTTACCGCGAATTCTTAAAGTAGCGTGAGAACACGCCGCGACCGATATAACCGAGTTACCTGTTATCGGCGCGGCGTGTGATGCGAGCGACGCTGCGAACTCAATGGAATGAGCCGATGCGCCGCAGATCGCTGAAGTTCATCCAGATGAAAAATGCGCGGCCGACGATATTCTTTTCAGGCGCAAAACCCCAGTAGCGGCTGTCCGCGCTGTTGTCCCGGTTGTCGCCCATCATGAAGTAATTGCCCGGCGGCACCTTGCAGATCACGCCGCGTTCGTTATACGTGCAGTTGTCGCGATACGGATAATCTTCGGCGCCGACGATGAACGGCGGCACGGCCGGGTTATTCAGAATCGCATTCTTGCGGCCGTCGATATTTTCTTCGAACTGCTTCGCGTAACCGAGGCGCTCTTCGTCGAGATAATCGGGCAGCGGCGTTTCCGGAACCGGCTTGCCGTTGATCGTGAGCTGCTTGTCCTGATAGGCGATCACGTCACCGGGCAGGCCGATCACGCGCTTGATGTAGTCGACCGATTCGTCCTTCGGATAGCGGAACACCACCACGTCGCCGCGCGAAACCGGACTGCCCTGCGTGATCTGCGTATTGGTGATCGGCAGGCGCAGGCCGTATTCGAATTTGTTGACGAGGATAAAGTCGCCCACGAGCAGCGTCGGCACCATCGAACCCGACGGAATCTTGAACGGTTCGACGACGAACGAGCGCACCACGAACACGACCAGAATCACCGGAAAGAAGCTCGCCGTGTATTCGAGCCACCACGGCTGACGCAGCTTGTCGTCGCGCAGACGCGCGCGCGTTTGCGCGGCGTTTTCATCGGCGAAACGCTCACCGATGCGTGCCTGTTGACGATCGAATTCGGCAACCGCCGCTTCCGCGTCGCGGCGCCGTTTCGGCAGGAAAACCAGTTTGTCAGCGACCCATGCGATACCCGTCAAAACAACGAGCACAAAAAGAATCAGCGCAAAATTCATAGGGTTCCGTTACTTAGCTTATTTGTCTTCGACACGCAGAATCGCGAGAAAAGCCTCTTGTGGAATCTCGACCGAGCCCACCTGCTTCATTCGCTTCTTACCCGCCTTCTGCTTTTCGAGCAGCTTCTTCTTACGTGTGATATCGCCGCCGTAGCATTTTGCCAGCACGTTCTTACGCAACGCTTTAATATTTTCGCGCGCGATGATGTTCGAACCGATGGTGGCCTGCACCGCCACGTCGTACATCTGACGCGGAATCAGCTCGCGCATTTTCGCCGCCACTTCGCGGCCGCGGTACTGGCTTTGCGAGCGGTGCACGATGACCGACAGCGCATCGACCTTGTCGCCGTTGATCAGCATGTCGACCTTCACGACGTCGGACGCGCGGTATTCCTTGAACTCGTAGTCCATCGACGCATAGCCGCGCGAAATCGACTTCAGGCGATCGAAGAAATCGAGCACGACTTCACCCATCGGGATTTCATACGTGAGCTGAACCTGACGGCCGTGGTACTGCATGTTGATCTGGTTGCCGCGCTTTTGCGTACACAGCGTGATCACCGCGCCGACATAGTCCTGCGGCATATACAGGTTCACGGTGACGATCGGCTCGCGCACCTCCTCGATCTTCGACGGCTCCGGCATCTTGGCCGGATTCTCAACCATGAGGGTCGTGCCGTCGCGCTGCAGGACTTCGTAGACCACGGTCGGCGCCGTCGTGATCAGGTCCATGTCGAACTCGCGTTCGAGACGTTCCTGCACGATCTCCATATGCAGCAGACCGAGGAAGCCGCAGCGGAAGCCGAAACCGAGCGCCTGCGAGACTTCCGGCTCATACTGCAGCGACGCGTCGTTGAGCTTCAGCTTTTCGAGCGAATCGCGCAGCGCGTCGTACTGGTTCGCTTCGACCGGATAGAGACCGGCAAACACCTGCGGCTTCACTTCCTTGAAGCCCGACAGCGGCTCGAGAGCCGGCTGGCCCACGAGCGTTACCGTGTCGCCAACCTTCGCCGCCGCGAGTTCCTTGATGCCGGCGATGATGAAGCCCACCTGCCCCGCCGACAGTGATTCGAGATTCTTCGACTTCGGCGTGAACACGCCGATATGTTCGACCGGATACTGCGCACCGGTCGCCATCAAACGGATCTTGTCCTTCGGACGCAGCGTGCCGTTGACGATGCGCACGAGCATCACGACGCCGACGTAGTTGTCGAACCACGAGTCGATGATGAGCGCCTGCAGCGGCGCGTCCGGATCGCCCTTCGGCGACGGCACTTTCGCAATCAGCGCTTCGAGCACGTCTTCGACGCCAAGGCCGGTCTTCGCGCTGCAATGCGTCGCGTCGGTTGCGTCGATGCCGATCACGTCCTCGATTTCGGCAATCGCGTTTTCGGGATTCGCCGCCGGCAGATCGATCTTGTTCAGCACCGGAACCACTTCGACGCCGAGTTCGATGGCCGTGTAGCAGTTGGCGACGGTTTGCGCTTCCACGCCCTGGCTTGCGTCGACGACGAGCAGCGCACCTTCGCATGCGGACAGCGAGCGGCTGACTTCGTACGAGAAGTCGACGTGCCCCGGCGTGTCGATCATGTTCAGGTTGTAGACCTGCCCGTCGCGGGCGCGATACGTCAATGCGGCGGTTTGCGCCTTGATGGTGATGCCGCGTTCGCGCTCGAGGTCCATCGAGTCGAGCACCTGAGCTTCCATCTCGCGGTCGGACAGGCCGCCGCAAATCTGGATGATGCGATCGGCGAGCGTCGACTTGCCATGGTCGATGTGCGCAATGATCGAAAAGTTACGAATATGATCCATTCAGTGCCGATCAAGCGAAAAGGCGCGCCCGGACAATAGCGGAGCACGCCTTGTAAGTAGGTGAAAAACCTATCTATTTTAGCCGAAAAGGCCGCCGGCCGGCGCATCTTGCAAAGGCCAGGCCTAAAGACGGCGCAGAAGATGCGAGAAATTCGATGTAGACGGCATCAATGGCGCATACGGGCAGCGCGCCGCGAATGCCGGCTCATGACGCCAGCGTTGCATGCGCTGCCAACGCCGCTCGCACCCGGACTTCGTCGAAATGGTAGTGACATAGCTCGACACCGTCGCAAACCAGAACCGGCACCCGTTCGTTGTAACGCGCTTCGAGCAGCGGATCGGTGTCGACGTCGATCACTGTTACTTGCGCGCCGAACTCGGCCAGCAAAGGTTCGAGCGCGGCGCGCATGTCCTCGCAAAGATGGCACCACGCGCGCCCGTAGAGCGTGAGCGATGCCGCCTTCGTCATTTCTGCGCGCTGCGCGGACGGATCGGCACGAACTGCGTGTTCTCACCGCGACGGACCAGCAGCGCCACCATCTTCTGCGGATCGAGATGCGCGGTCACGTCGTCGAACTGCTTCGCGCTCGTGATGTCCGTATCGCCCACCCGCAGAACGATATCGCCCTTTTGCAGCCCGACGCGCACGGCCGGGCCGTCCACTGCGTCGATCTGCACGCCGTTGTGAATCTTCAGCTCCTTCTGCTGATCGGCGGGAATGTCGCTGACGGCGATACCGAGCGCATTCGTCGCGCGCTGCTTCGGCGCCTTCGGCTGCTTCTGGTCCGCCTTCGCGACCTTGTCCGGCTGCATTTCGGCAATCGTGACCGGCAGTTCACGCGTTTGGCCCTTGCGCCAGATCGTGATCGTCGCCTTCGTGCCCGGCTTCGTATCGCCGACCATGCGCGGCAAATCCGTTGCGGTATCGACCGAATGGCCGTTGAACTTCAGGATGATGTCGCCCGGCTGCACGCCGGCCTTGTCTGCGGGGCCGCCCGGCTCGACGCTGCTGACGAGGGCACCCTGCGCTTTCGGCAGACCGAGCGAATCGGCCACGTCTTTCGTGACTTCGCCGATTGCCACCGCGATGCGGCCGCGCACGACCTTGCCCGAACTCTTCAGCTGATCGGCCACGCGCATCGCTTCGTCGATCGGAATCGCGAACGAAATACCCATGAAACCGCCGGTACGACTGTAGATCTGCGAGTTGATGCCGATCACTTCGCCCTGCATGTTGATCAGCGGACCGCCCGAGTTGCCCGGATTGACGGCCACGTCGGTCTGGATAAACGGCAGATAGTCGCCGGTGTCGCGCCCCTTCGCGCTGACGATGCCGGCCGTCACCGTGTTCTCGAGCCCGAACGGCGAGCCGATCGCCACGACCCATTCGCCGACGCGCACCTTGTTCGAATCGCCGATGGTGATGGTCGGCAGGTTCGACGCGTTGATCTTCACGACCGCGACGTCCGTGCGGTCGTCCACGCCGATCAGCTTGGCCTTGAATTCGCGCTTGTCGGTCAGCGTGACGTAGATCGTGTCGGCGTCGTCGACGACGTGCGCATTGGTCATCACGTAGCCATCCGCCGACAGGATGAAGCCCGAGCCCACCCCGCTGTTCTGCTCGGGATCGTTGCTGTCCGGTGCATCCTGGCTGCCACCATTTCCGCCGCTGCTGCCACCGCCGCTGCCGCCGTTATCGCCTCCGTGCGGAGAACCCGGCGATTGCGGCGACTGGGGCAACGGAATGCCGAAGAAGCGACGGAAGAATTCGGACATGTCGCCGTCGTCCATACCCGGCGGCAGGCCACCGCGGGACGCGCCGTTCGACACGCGCGTCGTCGTGCGAATGTTGACGACCGCCGGGCCGACCTTGTCGACGAGATCGGTGAAGTCAGGCAGGTTGGCAGCGGGAGCCGCCGACGCCATATGCGGTACGAGCGGCAAACAAGCCGCCACCACGACGGCCGCGAGGAATTTGCGCACCGAGAAAATCGTCATATCGTAGCAAGCCGAGGGATTTCAGGATTCGGAAGGATTACTTCGGAGCTTTGTATTCTATGGCAGACGCAAATTGCTGCAATGTGGTTTGGGGCACTTCACCCAGCAGGGTAATCCAGAAGTTGCCCTGGCGCTTGACCAGTACGTGCGTGGCGCCGCTATTGCCCGTGCCTTCCTTGCGCGAATTGTTCTCGACCGGCTCGACGAATACCGAAATGGCCGCGAGGCCATCGGAAAACACTGCCTGATCCACTGGAATGGGCGGCTGCCCCGCCTCGCGCGACGCCATCGGACGGCGCAACTGGCGGATCATGTGGAAACCCGGCACCGACGGCATGATCTGCCAGCCTTGCGCGGCCATGTCGACCGGCTCGACCGGCGGCCGCACCACGGTCCACCCGGCCAGATTGCGAATGCCGTTGACGATGCCCGCCTTGTCGACCGGCACGCCGATACGGACCTGGGAAAACGATAGCTGTTCAAGCACCTGGCCGCTCGGGTCGAGCGTCTGCGCACGCAGCAGCAGGCCGGTCTTCCTGTCGGCCCAGAGCTTGTACGCAAAGCGGTACGCGTCCTTCGGATCGAGTTCCATCACGAGGCTGTCGACACCCGCGACACGGTCGTCGGCGAGCATCTTCGGCTCGTAGACGGACAGCACCTGCTCGCCGTCCACCGCCAGCAGCGCCGGAAACGAGTCCCGGTTCTGGCGCTTTTCGACGACGACGAGATGTCGCTCCGGCACGAACGTGAACATATCGTCGTTGTGGCGGAGCATCTTGCGGGGCTTGCCATCGAGGCTTTCGAGCTGCTCGAATTCGCCGTCCGCATGCGTCGAATAATGCGCGATGCGCGACGTCTGCACGAAATTGCCGCGCTGGTAGACGAACGCGCCCTCGTAGTTCTGCTGCTGGGCGGCCTGATGGATGCGATCGAGCAGTTCCGCGGCCGAGCGGCGGGCGGCGGCCGGATCGTCTTGTGCGAAGACCCGCGGTGTAGCGGACAACAACACGGCTGCACAGAACAGGAATGCCGGCAACCGCCCCCAGATAGTCGTTTTATTGAACCGCAAAGTCTGCATCAAGCTATTGGCCCTGCGTGGAGACTGAAGCAGCGCGAATGACCGGCATCGAACCCGCCATGACCGGTTGTTGCGCAAACTGCTGGTGGGCTTCGAGGTATTGATCGAGGCTGGCGTCGCGAATGATGTTGGCGTCTTGCGACGACGGCACCGAGACCATGGCGACACGTTGCACCGCGTCGCCATGCGGCTGAAGCGAAGCGACCTGTGCCCCCGGACCGCCCGGCACGCCCTGCAATTGCGGCACGACGATCCACGTCAGTGTGGCGGCTGCCGCGGCAACCGCGAAGGCCGGCACGACGCGGCGGCGCAACCCGAGCAGACGGCGCGCGACAGGCACCGCGGCCGGCGCGAGCACATGCGGCTCGCTGTCGAGACGCGCGGCGAAACCGCTCAGAAATGCGCTGCTCCTTGCGGGACTGATCGCCAGATCGTCGGAACGCAGCGCGTCGCCGATCAGGTGATAGCTCGACCAGGCGGCATGATCGTCGCCGTCCAGCGCGGAAAGAAACTTGTCCAGATTCAGATGCCCTTCGTCGAACAGTTCACCGTCGACAAAAGCGGACAGACGCTCGCCGCGCGAATCTGCTTGCGATTGCATCGAGACCGACCCCATGATGCTCCCCATCTTACAAATACCCCGTAGTGACACCACTAATCCAGATATTGCACCCGTGCCCCGCTCGACCACTGGACGCCTAGGCGTTTACCAGCGCTTGCCTTCGGGTGTGTCAAGCAACGGGCGCAATTTTGCCGCAATGGCTTCGCGAGCGCGGAAAATTCGTGATCTGACAGTGCCGATCGGGCAACCCATCATCTCCGCGATTTCCTCGTAACTCAAACCCTCAATTTCCCGAAGAGTAATGGCGGTGCGCAGTTCTTCCGGCAAAACCGCCATCGCAGCATTGACCGTCTCGGCGATCTGCTTGCTCATCAACATCGACTCGGGCGTGTTGATATCCCTTAGTTGGTCGGCGTCCGAGAAAGTTTCAGCTTCTTCGGCATCCGCTTCGGTCGAGGTCGGCGCCCGCCGGCCCTGGGTGGCAAGGTAGTTCTTCGCGGTGTTGACCGCAATCCGGTACAACCACGTATAAAACGCCGATTCGCCGCGAAACTGCGGCAGCGCGCGATACGCCTTGATAAAGGCGTCCTGCGCGACGTCCTCGACTTCGGCGGGGTCCCGCACGAGGCGCGAGATCAGCCGGAGAATCTTGCGGTGGTATTTGGAGACCAGAAGCTCGAACGCGGCCTTGTCGCCCTTCTGGACGCGCTCGACCAGCACCTGATCAATTTCTTTTTCGCTCACCTGATAAATCCGTTAACTATAGGGCGCATGGCGGGGCACCATTGTAGCGTCCCCCTCATTGGGGCACGTTACTCCGGTAACAGCGGTTACAGTCGTTACAGTCAGGCACCAGCCGCACGTCGGCCGAGCACGGAAAGTTCCCGGAAGACGGCGGTCGGAAGCGCGTCGGCCACGAGCAGCAAGGTACGTGTGCGCCCCCTTGGGCGACGATGCGCGCGGTCACGCGAATGAACTTCTTCAGGTTCGAGCACGAGAACCAGCAGCCGGCTGCTCCACTGCGCGCAGCCGGCCACCCTCCCTTGGGCGAGCAGCGTGCCCGCTGCGTCCCAGGCGGATAGATCATCCCGTCCGATCTGCAGCACAGCCGGCTGCGCCCGCTCATGCCTTGCCGCGCAAAGCGCCAGCAGCGCCCCCACGGCAAACGTCAACGGAACGGCTCGCCATGCACCCCATTGCGATGCGAGACAGGTATGGACGGCCAACGTCGCAATCAGCACGAAAGCCCCCAGCGCGGCGCGCATGGCAAACGAGCCACGCAGCGCGATGCGCTGCGTGGCTCTGCCCAACCTTGCTGCTTCCGGAGAAAGCGCCGGCAAGGCCGGCGTCGTGGACTGGTGCGTCACCCGCGATCAGGCGATCAGGCGCGCTTGAAAACCAGCGTGCCGTTCGTGCCGCCGAACCCGAACGAGTTCTTCAGCGCGACGTCGATCTTCATTTCCCGCGCCGTGTTCGCGCAGTAATCGAGATCGCAGGCCGGGTCCTGATTGAAGATGTTGATAGTCGGAGGCGACACCTGGTGATGCACGGCCAGCACCGTGAACACCGACTCCAGACCGCCGGCGCCGCCCAGCAGGTGACCCGTCATCGACTTGGTCGAGTTCACGACGATGTCTTTGGCGTGATCGCCGAATGCGCGCTTGATGCCGGTCGTTTCTGCGAGGTCGCCAAGCGGCGTGGACGTGCCGTGCGCATTCAGGTAGCTCACCTGATCGGTGTTGATGCCCGCGTTCTTCAGCGCGGCCAGCATGCAGCGGCGCGCACCGTCGCCGTCTTCGAGCGGCGCGGTCATGTGATAGGCGTCGCCGCTCATGCCGTAGCCACTGATTTCGGCGTAGATCTTCGCGCCGCGCGCCTTCGCGTGCTCGTACTCTTCGAGCACCATCACGCCCGCGCCTTCGCCGAGCACGAAGCCGTCGCGGTCCTTGTCCCACGGACGGCTCGCGGTCGACGGATCGTCATTGCGTTGCGACAGCGCGCGCGCCGCCGCAAAGCCGCCGATACCGAGCGGCGACACGGTCGATTCCGCGCCGCCCGCGATCATCACGTCGGCGTCGCCGTATTCGATCAGGCGCGAAGCCTCGCCGATGCAGTGCAGACCCGTCGTACACGCGGTAACGATCGAGAGATTAGGCCCCTTGATGCCGAACTTGATCGACAGATGGCCGGAGATCATGTTGATGATCGAGGCCGGCACGAAGAACGGCGAAATGCGGCGCGGACCGCGATTGAGCAGTTCGGTTTGCGTGATCTCGATCATCGGCAGACCGCCGATGCCCGAACCGACCACGACGCCGATGCGCTCCGAATTCTCTTCAGTGACTTCGAGGCCGCTGTCGCGCATCGCCTGGATGCCGGCGGCCACACCGTAATGGATGAACGTATCCATGTGACGCGCTTCCTTACCGGGGATGTAGTCCTCGATATTGAAGCCCTTCACCTCGCCGGCGAAACGAGTCGAAAAGTTCGACGCATCGAACTTCGTGATATTGGCAATGCCCGACTTGCCGGCGACCAGATTGGCCCAGCCATCGGCAACATTATTGCCAACAGGCGAAATCAGCCCCAGGCCTGTAACGACAACACGACGGCGGCTCACGGTAACCCCTTTTTCATAGATGACAAAAGCAAAAGCCACAGCGGCCACAGGAATTCGCCCTGTGAGCCCTGTGGCTGTTTAAGTCGGCAATCGCGCGGAAAAATGCGCTGTCAACATCGCGGCTCCCTGCATGGCAAACGGCATACCCGAGGACACGCCGGAACGCGCCAGCCCCGCTGGCACCTGCAAGCGGCGCGGCAGGGCGTCATACGCCGCCAATGCAGAAACGCGGGCGCGAATGACCTTAGGCCTTGACGTTCGCGCGAGCGTAGTCGATCGCTTGCTGAACGGTAGTGATCTTCTCGGCTTCTTCATCCGGAATTTCCATACCGAATTCGTCTTCGAGGGCCATCACGAGCTCGACGGTGTCGAGCGAGTCGGCGCCGAGGTCGTTCACGAACGACGCTTCGTTCTTGATTTCCGCTTCCGCAACACCCAGTTGTTCCGCGACGATCTTCTTGACGCGCTGTTCGATATTGTCCATTACCCCTCCAAGGGAAAAGAAGTTCAAAAATACAGGTGCGCGCATTTTATCAGGTTTGACCCGGCAAAAAAGCTGCGCATCGGGTTCCTGTCAAGGCATGCGCCTCGTGCTTCTACAAACGCACAAGGCGCGGATAGTAACCGAATTTGGTTACTGCATATACATGCCGCCGTTCACGTGCAGCGTCGTGCCCGTGATGTAGCCGGCCTGCGGCGACGCGAGGAACGCGACCGCATGCGCGATGTCTTCCGGGCTGCCGAGACGGCCGAGCGGAATCTGCGTCTTCAGCGCGGTCTGCTGCTCTTCGGGCAGCCCCTTCGTCATGTCGGTGTCGATAAAGCCCGGCGCCACGCAGTTCACGGTGATGCCGCGGCTGCCGATCTCGCGCGCGAGCGCGCGCGTCATGCCCGCGACGCCGGCCTTCGCGGCCGCGTAGTTGATCTGCCCCGGGTTGCCGGCCGAGCCGACCACCGAGGTGATGTTGATGATGCGGCCGCCCTTCGCCTTCATCATCGGGCGCAGCACCGCGCGCGCGAGGCGGAACACCGCTTTCAGGTTGGTGTCGATCACCGCGTCCCAGTCGTCGTCCTTCATGCGCATCGCGAGCTGGTCCTGCGTGATGCCGGCGTTGTTCACGAGCACGTGCAGCGCGCCGAATTCCTTAACCGTGCCGTCGATCAGCGCTTCCGCCGCCGCCGCGTCGTTCACGTTGAGCACGGCGCCGCGGCCGTTCATGCCGGCTGCGTTAAACGCTTCGGTAATCGCGGCCGCGCCGCTTTCGCTGGTCGCCGTACCGATGACCGTCGCGCCCTGGCGCGCCAATTCCATCGCGATCGCACGGCCGATGCCGCGCGATGCGCCCGTCACGATTGCGATCTGCTTGTCGAGAGTCTTTTCCATCTGTCAGTCCGGAGGCCCTTCGCAAAAGGCTGATTGATTCCTGAGGTGGGTCAGGCGCGGGCGCGCCGCAGTCTTGCGGCTCCCCCGCCGACGGTGAAAACGCTCAGCCCGCCGCGACGAGCTTCAGCGTTTCTTCGAGCGATGCCGGATCGAACACCGACGCGCCAGCGAGATTGCCGTCGATACGCTTGGTCAGGCCGGCAAGGACCTTGCCCGGACCGCATTCGATCACGTGCGTGACGCCCTGCGCGGCCATTGCCTGCACGCACTCGACCCAGCGCACGGGACCGGCTGCCTGGCGCACGAGCGCGTCCTTGATGCCGGCCGGCTCGTTGACCACGGCGACGTCGATGTTGTTGATGACGGGAATCGACGGCACCTGAACGTCGACGCTCGCGAGGTACTCGCGCAACTGATCCGACGCGGGCTTGAGCAGCGACGAGTGGAACGGCGCCGACACCGGCAGCGGCAGCGCGCGCTTCGCGCCCTTTGCCTTCGCGACTTCGCAGGCCTTCTCGACCGCAGCCTTGTGGCCCGCGATCACGACTTGCGCCGGCGCGTTGAAATTGACCGCTTCGACGACGCCCGCCGCCGACGCTTCCGCGCACACCGCGCGCACCGCGTCGTCGTCGAGGCCGAGAATCGCGGCCATGCCGCCGACGCCCACCGGCACCGCCGTTTGCATCGCCTGCGCGCGAAAGCGCACGAGCGGCACCGCGTCGCGGAATGCGAGCGCACCGGCGGCGACGAGCGCCGTGTATTCGCCAAGGCTATGGCCCGCGACGATCGCCGGCACCGGACCGCCGGCCTGCTGCCAGGCGCGATAAATCGCGTAAGCAGCGGTCAGCATGACCGGCTGGGTGTTGGTGGTGAGATTGAGATCTTCGGCCGGGCCTTCGGCGATCAGTTTGCCGAGGTCCTGATTGAGTGCGTCGGACGCTTCCTGAACCGTCTCACGCACGAGCGCGTGATCGGCGAATGCGTTGAGCATGCCAACCGCTTGCGAGCCTTGCCCAGGAAAAACGAACGCAAATTTCATATCGTCCCCAAAATCGGTTTAATCGGATGTGGCCGCGGCGAGCGGCTGCCGCATGGCGCGAGCAGCACGCTGGCCGCACGGGCGCTGCCAGCGGCGCGCCCCGCATGCGGCGATCAGTAGCGGATAACCGAGGCACCCCACGTGAAGCCGCCGCCCACGCCTTCGATCAGCACGTTCTGGCCGCGCTTGATGCGGCCGTCGCGCACCGCGGCGTCGAATGCGAGCGGAATGGACGCCGCCGACGTATTGCCGTGCTCGCCCACCGTGACGACCATGCGTTCCTGCGGCAAGCCGAGCTTGCGGCAGGTGCTTTGCATGATGCGGATGTTGGCCTGATGCGGAATCAGCCAGTCGACCTGCTCGGCCTTCAGATTGGCTTTTTCGAGTGCTTCGACCGCGACCTTTTCGAGCACGTTGACGGCGAGCTTGAAGACCGCCTGGCCGTCCATATGCAGGAACGCGCTGCCTGTCACCACGCCGCCGTTCACGTTGCCCGGCGTGCAGAGGATGTTCGAGTGGCTACCGTCCGCGTGCAATGCGCTCGCGAGCACGCCTGGCTCGTCGGACGCCTGCAGGATCACTGCGCCCGCGCCGTCGCCGAACAGCACGCAGGTGGTGCGGTCCTTGAAATCGAGAATGCGCGAGAAGGTTTCCGCGCCGATCACGAGCGCAGTGCGATGCTGGCCGCTGCGGATGAAGCTGTCCGCCGTCGCGACCGCGTAGGCAAAGCCGGAGCAGACGGCCTGCACGTCGAACGCGGCGCCGTGGTTCTTGATGCCGAGCTTGTTCTGCAGCAGGCAGGCCGTGCTCGGAAACACGAAGTCGGGCGTGGAGGTCGCGACAATGATGAGGTCGATCGACTGCGGATCGATATCGGCCGCCTCGATCGCGCGCTGCGCGGCGATCAGCGCGAGGTCGCTCGTCGTGACATCGGGATCGGCGAAGTGGCGCGCGTGGATGCCCGTGCGCGCGACGATCCATCCATCGCTCGTTTCGACGCCCTGGCTGGCGAGACGCTCGGCCAGATCCTGATTGGTGACACGGTTGGGCGGCAGGTAGCTGCCGGTGCCCAGCACGCGGGAATAGATTGTGGATTGAGCCATTATGCCTTCGAGGATTGCGCAGCGTAGGGCTCGGCCGGCTGGCCTGCGATCGGGCTTGCGTGGCCCGCACCGCTTGCGTCGCGCGCCGCCTGTTCGAGAGAACCCGCGTTCTCTTCCATCGCTCGCGCAAGGCGCTCCAGCACGCCGTTTTTGACGGCATCATACCCGCGTTTGATGGCCCACTCAAACGCATAGGCATCGGCGGAACCGTGGCTTTTGATCACGAGGCCGCGCAAGCCGAGCAGCGCGGCGCCATTGTATTGCCGATGATCGACGCGTTTCTTGAAACGCATCAATACCGGCAGCGCGAGCACCGCCATCACCTTGGTCAGCCACGAACGGCCGAATTCTTCCTTGATGATATTGGAGAGCATCTGCGCGAGACCTTCCGACGTCTTCAGCGCGACGTTGCCGACAAAGCCATCGCAGACGATCACGTCGACGGTGCCCTTGTAGATGTCGTCGCCCTCGACGTTACCGTGAAAGTTCAGGGTACTCGCGCGCAGCAGTTCGCCGGCGCGCTTGATGATGTCGTTGCCCTTGATGACTTCTTCGCCGATGTTGAGCAGGCCGATGGTAGGCCGCTCCTTGCCCTCGAGCGCAGACACGAGCGCGTGCCCCATCTCCGCGAACTGCAGCAGATGCTGCGGCTCGCAGTCGACGTTGGCGCCCAGGTCGAGCATCATCGTGTAGCCATGGGGATTGGGCAATGCGAACGCGATGGCCGGGCGTTCGATGCCCGGCAGCGTTTTCAGCACATAACGCGAGACCGCCATCAGCGCGCCGGTATTGCCGGCGGAAATGCAGGCTTGCGCCTCGCTTTCCTTGACGCGGTTCAACGCCACGCGCATGGACGAATCTTTTTTCTTGCGCAGCGCGACCTCGACCGGATCGTCCATTGCGACGACCTCGGTAGCAGATACGACGGTCAGCGCCGGCAGATCCTGAGCCTTCAACTTCTTCAGCTGCGCACGAATCGCGCTTTCAATGCCGACGAGCAGCAACTGCGCATCGGGATGCGAACAAACGAAGTTGACGGCAGCGGGAACGGTCACGGACGGGCCGTGGTCGCCTCCCATGCAATCTATCGTGAGCTTTACTGTCATGGAGTGCGACGAATTTCAGACGCTCTGCCTGGGAGCACAGCAAGCGCTAACGCGCCAACTGCGATCGATACAAAAAAGCGGCAGTTGAATGCCGCCTTCCTGTCGAACCGGGAAAATGTCAAGCGAGCCGATCGCCACGCGAAACGCCACAGGGCGCAACGCAGTGAACGATTAGTCGTTCTTCGTCTTGACGATTTTCTTGCCGCGATAGTAGCCGTTCGGGCTGATGTGGTGACGCAGATGCACTTCGCCCGTGCTCGGCTCGACGGCCAGCGGCGCTGCCGTGAGGAAATCGTGCGAACGGTGCATGCCGCGCTTCGACGGCGACTTCTTATTTTGTTGAACTGCCATGACTAACTCCTAAAAATTTTCCGAATTCTAACACAGCCCGATACGGTCTCCGCCACTAGCCGACTGGCCAGGGCGCCCGCATCGCGCTCCCCTGCAACTGTTCAGTGCTTCCTGCCACCCGGCTCGTCGCGCTTGAGACTTTCGAGCGCCGCGAACGGATTGCGCCGCTCACCCGACTGCTCCGGCTCACCGCCTTCGCCCGCCTCGTCCTGCGCGGCTTCGTCGCCCTCGCCTTCGCTGCCGTCCACACCCGAGACAAGACTCTCGTGCACTTCAGGGCAGACCTCGTGCTTGGGCACAAGCGGCAAGGAAAGCAGCAACTCTTCTTCGATCAAGTCGATGAGATCGAACTGGCGCGAGCCCACGATCACCTCGACTTCATCCTCGTCGAGCGGAAACTCTTCGGCTTCCGCCTCCGTATTGACGATCCGGTAAGTTGCATCGACGTTGAACGTCTGCGAATACGGCGTCAAACATCGCTGACATTCGAGCCATGCGGCACCGTGAACCGCCATCCGCAGATAAGGCTGCGGACCTTCGGCGCCGTCGTCCTGCAATTCCGGCTGCGTCGTCCCTTCGGCCTGCCATGTGAACGCGGTATCGCGATCTGGCGCATCCGCCGGGACTTCGTTTAACATGCGCGGCAGTTGCGAGACGCGCACGACACCCGCGGCCTGGCGCCCGCTCCGCGTAAATTCGAACAGATCGAGTTCATGCGGGTCGGACAGACCTGCAGGTTTGCCAGGATGTTGAGTCATGTGCGCTCCTGCGTCGGCAAGCGTGTTGCCGGGGTGATCCGCGAAGGAAATCCACCGCGAAAATAAACCGGTGTGCGAGACAGCCCGCGAGGCTTGCGGCCGTTGCGTTGGCCTCTGCGTTTCAACCGGCTGTTCAACCCGCCGGCCGGCTTTCTTCAATCACCTTTCTTCGATCCTTCGCACAACTTCTGGAGCGCTGAAAGCCATCGAAAGCCACTGAACGCGCCCAAGCCCGTCGGCGCAAGCATACCGTGAAAAGCCCAAAATCATATCTGTTTTGTCTTTTCGAGTCAAACACTTAAGCCCGTACGCGCGCGAACTCCGCGCGGCCCGGTACGACCCGCCTCCCTAGCCGCCCGTCAATCATGTCAGATTCCCCCAAACGCCCGCCACGCCTGATTCTGGCGTCGAGTTCGCCATATCGCCGCGAACTGCTCGAACGCCTGCGTGTGCCGTTCGACGTCGTCGTGCCCGCCATCGACGAAACGCCGCTCGCGGGCGAAACGCCCGAAGCAACCGCGTTGCGCCTGTCCGAAGCCAAGGCCCGCGCGGTCGCCAGCGGACTTGGCGCCGACGAGCACGCGCTCGTGATCGGCTCCGACCAGGTCGCCACTTACGACGGCCTGCAGATCGGCAAACCGGGCACGCACGACAAGGCACTCGCGCAATTGCAGGCGATGCGCGGCCGCGAAGTGCTGTTCCATAGTGCGCTATGCCTGTTCGACAACGCCACGGACAACGCGCAAAGCGTCGACGTGATCACCCGCGTGCGCTTTCGCGATCTGCCGGACGCCGCGCTCGACGCCTATCTGCGCGCCGAAACGCCGTACGACGTCGCCGGCAGCGCCAAATCCGAAGGGCTCGGCATCGCGCTGCTCGAGGCGATCCATTCCGACGACCCGACCGCGCTCGTCGGCTTGCCGCTGATCGCGCTATCGAGCATGCTGCTCGCGGCCGGCTATCCGCTTCTGGGGGCACGATGAACGGCACGCTCTACCTGATTCCCAATACGCTCGGCGAAGGCGACACGAACGCACTCGACGCCGTTCTACCCGCGCCGGTGCGTGCCCGCGCGGCGTCGTTGCACTATTACATTGGCGAAAACGCGAAAACCACGCGCGCATTTCTGAAGAAGGTCGGCACCGAACGGCCGATTCAGGAAATCGAGATTCGCGAGCTGAACGTCAATACGCCCGCGGGCGAGATCGACCGCCTGCTTGCCCCGCTGCTCGCGGGCACCGACGCGGGCCTCGTCTCCGAAGCCGGCTGTCCGGCGGTTGCAGACCCGGGCGCGCTGCTGGTGCGGCGCGCACACGAGCGCGGCGTGAAGGTCGTGCCGCTGGTCGGACCGAGCTCGATCCTGCTCGCACTGATGGCCTCGGGACTCAACGGCCAAAGCTTCGCCTTCCACGGCTATCTGCCGGTCGACGCAGCGGAGCGTGCGAAGCGCCTGCGCGATCTGGAGCAGCAGTCGCGTAAAGGCAGGCAGACGCAGATTTTCATCGAGACGCCGTACCGCAACCGCGCGCTGCTGGACACCTTGCTCGCGACCTGCGCGCCGTCCACGCTCGTCTGCGTGGCGGTCGATCTGACGCTGCCGAGCGAAACCGTCGCGAGCCGCACCGTTGCCGACTGGAAGAAAAAGCCGGAGATCGATCTGCACAAGCGGCCGGCCATTTTCCTGATTCTGGCGGCCTGAGCGCAACGATCCGGGGGCAGTTGTCCCGGTCGGCAGGCAGGAAATTTGCCGCGATATAAGCAGAAGCACGCGCAATCGTCGCCGATTGCGCGTGCTTTTCGCAGACTTCCGATCATTGGCAGACCCGCGGCAGAACAGTCCGCGCTCAGTGCAGATTCACCTTCGCACCGAGCGCCATCGCCCGAACCGCACCCGCGCCTACCGCCGCGCCGAACTTGCGCGCAACACGATCCGTAATGCTCTCTTTTACCGTGTAATCGACGATATCCGGCGCTTTGAAGATTTCGCGCGCGACGTAATCGGGATCGCCGAAACCATCGGCAAGACCCAGCTCGACGCTCTTCCGCCCCGTCCAGAACAGGCCCGAAAACATGTCCGGCGTCTCATGCAGACGCTTCCCGCGCCCCTCGCGCACCGCGTCGATGAACTGCGCATGAATCTGATCGAGCATATCTTGCGCATGTTCGTTCATCTTCGGCGTTTCAGGCGAGAACGGATCGAAAAAGCCCTTGTTCTCACCCGACGTATGCAGCCGGCGCTGAACCCCGAGCTTGTCCATCAAGCCAGTAAAGCCGAAGCCCTCCATCAGTACGCCGATCGAACCGACGATGCTCGCCTTGTCGACATAGATCTTCTCGGCCGCCGCGGCCGCATAGTAGCCGCCCGACGCGCACATGTCGCCGACCACGACGTAGAGCGGAATCGACGGATATTTGCCGCGCAAGCGGCGGATTTCGCTATTGATGATGCCCGCCTGCACCGGACTGCCGCCCGGGCTGTTGCAATAGAGAATCACACCTGCCGTGTCGGAATCCTCGAACGCGGTATCGAGCGCGGTATTGATATCTTCGGCGTTTGCATTCGTATCGGCAGCGATTTCGCCATCAAGTGTCACCATCGCCGTATGACGGCCGGTGGTCGCAACCCGCTCGCCAGAGAAGTTGACCGCGCCCCATACGACAAATGCGAACACGGCCAGCAGCACGAACCGGAAGAAAATGCGCCAGCGGCGTGCCGCGCGTTGCTCGTTGATCGCCGCGAGCGCAATACGCTCGAGTGCGGCACGCTCCCAGCCCGGTTCGCCGGCAGGCGTGCGGGAACGGCCACTCGGGGTGGGATCCGGGGTGGGATCTTTCGTCTCGGGAGTCAAATTATCGGACATGCGGGCAAGGGAAAGGTTGAGAGAAAGGGACAATCAAGGCGTAGCGGGCAGCAATTCGCCGTCAGGCAGCCAGAATACCGCGCTTCCTTCGGGCGTATGGCGCTCCTCGACCTGCACCGGACGCAATCTGCCGCCGCGGCACGGTCCACCCACGCATTTGCCGGTATCTGGCGCGTAAATCGCGCCATGTGTCGCGCACATCAAATATAAACCGGACGACTCGAAAAACTGCCCTTCCGACCAGTCGAGCTCCATCGGCACATGGGCACAGCGGTTCAGATAGCCATAAGCGCGGCCCTCGTAGCGGATGAAGAACACCACGACATCGTGACCGCCAAGCCGCGCCTCGTGCCGGATACCTACCCCGCCGTCGACCAGCTCGTCCGCCGCGCAAATACGCACGGCCTGGGCCGCACCAGTAGCAGCTGCGCCCGCCCCATCGCCACTCATGCGTTCTCCCGCAGCCAGCCAGACAGATCGCTCACGCTCGAAGCGACGAATTTCGGTGCCATGGCGCTCAGCGAGTCGGCCGGATGCGCGCCGTAAGTCACGCCGATCCCGGCCACGCCGGCATTGATCGCCATTTGCAGGTCATGCGTCGTGTCGCCAACCATGACCGTGCGTACCGTATCCTGCCCCAATTCGCGTGTCAGTTCGTGCAGCATCGCCGGATGCGGCTTGGAGAACGTTTCGTCGGCGCAGCGGGTGCCGTCGAACAGGCTCGTCAGGCGCGACTGGTCGAGCGCACGGTTCAGCCCCACGCGGCTCTTGCCGGTCGCCACGCCGAGCAGATAGCCCTGTTCGCGCAAGTCCTGCAGCATCTCCCGCACGCCCGGGAACAGCTCCGTGGTCTGATCCTTCACCAGATAGTGAAAGCGATAGCGCTCGGCAAGACGCGGATAGTCGGCCGGATCGAGCGTTGGAGCGGCCAGTTGCAGCGCGTCGCGCAAACCGAGGCCGATCACGTAACTCGCGGCTTCGTCGGCGGGAACCGGCAAACCCATATCGCGGCACGCCGCCTGGATACTGCGCGTGATATGCACGGTCGAGTCCATCAACGTGCCGTCCCAGTCAAACACGATCAGATCAAATTGCTCTCTAGCCATGCGATGTCGTCTCCGGGTCGAACCCCGTGCGTAATTCGTTGAGTTGGGCGATAAAGCCGCGGCAGTCGGCCGGCAACGGCGCTTCCAGCTGCAAAGGCGCGCCGGTGTCCGGGTGCGCGAGCTTCAGCCGGTACGCGTGCAAAAACATGCGCTTGAGGCCCGGCTTCGCGTTGGCGCGCGCAAGCGCCTTGTTCAGCGCGAAATCGCCGTATTTGGCGTCGCCGACGATCGGTAGTTCCAGATGCTGCAAATGGACGCGAATCTGATGCGTACGCCCTGTCTTCAGTTCGGCTTCGAGCAGCGCGTATTCCGGCCAGCGATCGACGAGGTTGAAGACCGTATGCGACGCGAGTCCGTCCGGCTGCACGCGCACACGGCGCTCGCCGTCCGGCGTCATGTACTTGTGCAACGGCGCCTTGACCGCGCGACGGCGGCCCCAGTCGGCCGCCCACTCGCCGTGGACGCACGCGTAGTAGCGCTTGTCCATCTGGTTCTCGCGAATCTGCTCGTGCAGGTTGACGAGCGCGGCGCGTTTTTTCGCAAGCATCAGGATGCCCGAGGTCTCGCGATCGAGCCGATGCACGAGTTCGAGGAATTTCGCCTGCGGCCGTGCCCCGCGCATCTGCTCGATCACACCGAACGCGACGCCACTGCCGCCATGGACCGCCACGCCGGCCGGCTTGTCGATCACGAGCAGATGCTCGTCTTCGAAAATGATGTTGAAACCGCCGCTCGGCACCGGCACATGGGCGGGCGCCTCGCCCTGCTGCGCGACGCGGATCGGCGGCACACGCACGAGGTCGCCGAGTTCGAGCCGGTATTGCGCGTCGATCCGCCCCTTGTTCACACGCACTTCGCCGCTGCGCAGGATGCGGTAAATATGGCTCTTCGGCACGCCCTTGCAGACGCGCAGCAGGAAGTTGTCGATGCGCTGGCCGGCCGAGCCGTCGTCGATTTCGATCAGCGAAACCTGGTCGCTCGCCACCGCGCTTGCAACCGGTCTCTGGGATGTTTTGCCTAACTCTTTCATTCTGAATATAATTTGCCCAGCAGTCCGCGGCGGCCGGCGCAGTGTCCGCACAGCGTCCGGATTGCAGGTGGATTGCGCGAGCGCAAGCGATAAACCGTTATTTTACTTGCGCCGGGGTCTGGTTGCTCACCCTGAAAATGAGATGCAACAAGTTGCACGCACGAAGTCCGCACCCGGCAGGGACGGCGCCCACAGGCGCGTTCGGTCAAGGTCGGCTTCGACGGTAACGGAAATTTGGTAAAAAAGAATTTAACTTCCAGCTTCGCGTTTCGGGTGGCATGACGCCCTGCTGTACGAAGCTGCAAGTCGCGAAAATACGGCGTGCGCCCAAGGCGTCTTGTAGAAAGTACAAGACATGGCGACGTCAAAATGAGGCGAGACACCCCCAGCAGGAAAAGACGCGCCGCCTGCGCGAACTTCCCGCTGCGGCTTGACCGCAGCTTTCGGCCTCTGCCCGCGCGCCTGGTTGGCGCACCGGCAAGGCAGAACGAAGGCTGATGAAGGTCGGCCGGCAGAACCCGCGGCGTGTCGGGTCATTATTTGAAGCCGTGTTCGCATGTGCCCTGCGGCACCGCGCCCATTTTTGACGGGCCGGGCCCTTCTCAGGCAATTCTCCCGCCATTTTTCCCGCTCCAGCGTGCTTGTGAAAACACAATAAGACGCGGCACGCCTGCCCTCTTTGCTCTCGCGACTGACAACCGCGCAGCTGGGCCGGCGAGGCTGCTCTGGAGTCGTTCAATGAAACGAATGTTGTTCAACGCGACGCAGCAGGAAGAACTGCGCGTCGCCATCGTCGATGGGCAAAAACTCATCGATATCGACATCGAAACCGCCGGCCGCGAACAGCGCAAAGGCAATATTTACAAAGGCATCATCACGCGCATCGAGCCGTCGCTCGAAGCCTGCTTCGTCAACTACGGCGAAGACCGCCACGGCTTCCTGCCGTTCAAGGAAGTCGCCCGCCAGTACTTCCGCGACGGCGTCGACATGCGTTCCGCACGCATCCAGGACGCGCTGAAGGAAGGTCAGGAACTGATCGTCCAGGTCGAAAAGGAAGAGCGCGGCAACAAGGGCGCGGCCCTGACCACGTTCATCTCGCTCGCCGGCCGCTATCTGGTGCTGATGCCGAACAACCCGCGCGGCGGCGGCGTGTCGCGCCGGATCGAGGGCGACGACCGTCAGGAACTGCGCGAAACCATGGCGCAGCTGCAACTGCCGGAAGGCATGAGCATCATCGCGCGTACGGCCGGCATCGGCCGCAGCGCCGAAGAGCTGCAGTGGGACCTGAACTACCTGATGCAGTTGTGGCGCGCGATCGAAGCCGCGTCGCAAAGCGGCACGGCCGGCCAGCCGATGCTGATCTATCTCGAATCGAGCCTCGTGATCCGCGCGATTCGCGATTACTTCCAGCCCGATATCGGCGAAATCCTGATCGATACGACCGAAATCCATGACCAGGCGCGCGCCTTCATGGACATCGTGATGCCGGACAACGTCGGCAAGGTGAAGCGCTACCACGACGACGTGCCGCTGTTCTCGCGCTTCCAGATCGAGCACCAGATCGAAACCGCGTACTCGCGCACGGTGCCGCTGCCGTCGGGCGGCGCGATCGTGATCGACCACACCGAAGCGCTCGTCGCGATCGACGTGAACTCGGCGCGCGCGACCAAGGGCGCGGACATCGAGGAAACGGCCGCGCGCACGAACCTCGAAGCCGCCGACGAAGTCGCCCGCCAGCTGCGTCTGCGCGACCTGGGCGGCCTGATCGTGATCGACTTCATCGACATGGAATCGGCCAAGAGCCAGCGCGAAGTCGAGCAGCGTCTGAAAGACGCGCTCAAGCACGACCGCGCCCGCGTGCAGATGGGCAAGATCTCGCGCTTCGGCCTGATGGAACTGTCGCGCCAGCGTCTGCGCCCGGCCCTCTCGGAAGGCAGCCACGTCACGTGCCCGCGCTGTAACGGCACGGGCCATATCCGCGATACCGAATCGTCCGCGCTGCAAGTGCTGCGGATCATTCAGGAAGAAGCGATGAAGGAAAACACCGCGGCGATCCACTGCCAGGTGCCGGTCGAAGTGACCGCCTTCCTGTTGAACGAGAAGCGCGCCGAAATCAACAAGATCGAGTCGCGTTTCAAGGTCAATGTCGTGCTGATCCCGAACAAGCACCTCGACACGCCGCACTACAAGCTCGAACGTCTGCGCCACGACGACGCGCGCCTCGACGATCCGCGCGCATCGTGGAAGATGGCCGAAGAAGCGGCCCGCGAACTCGAATCGGAAACCGGCTACAGCAAACGCGCCGAGGAAGTGAAGCCGAAGCAGGAAGCGGCGGTCAAGGGCATCACGCCCGAGAAGCCGGCGCCGAGCGCGCCGGTCCGCCCGGCGGCCGCCCCGGCTCCGGTCGCGGTGACGCCGGCGAGCGGCGGCTTCATCGGCTGGCTGAAGAATCTGTTCGGCATGCAGCCGGCTGCTCCGGCACCGGCCGCGCCGGCCACGACCGACAAGCAGCAGGCCCGTCCGCAACGCGGCGAGCGTACGGAGCGCGGTGAGCGCACCGGCGAACGTGGCGGCGATCGCAACCGCAACCGCCGTGGCGGCGCAGGCGGCCGTGATACCGCAGGACGCGGCGAAGGCGTGAGCGGCGGCCGTCAGGCACAAGGTCAGCAACCGTCGCAGCGTCGCGAAGAACGCGAAGCGCGTGAGGGTCGTGAAGCACGCGAG
>NZ_VWWM01000067.1:0-38774 GCF_011752945.1 Paraburkholderia sp. Cy-641 | reverse complement strand
TTCCGGCGGCTGGCACGCGACTACGAACGCCTGCCCGAAACCCTGGCAGGCTTGCATTTCGTCGTCTTCGCTATGCTCATGCTTGTTCATGCCGTGCCCATTATCCAAAGTGCCTAACACGCTCTAGCTCGCACGCGCGGCTTGGACTGTATGGCGGTTTGGGCGAACCGCTTTGACGTGGGCCGCGCAATGGTTGTGACGCAAACTGAGCGGACGGCGAGACAGCTGGCGCGCCGCGCCGAATCTAAGTTTTGGCCGCGAAGGGCGCAGTCTGTTTGTCGGCTCGCGACGGTGATTTCACGGAAATGCGAATGAAATCCGTCTCTCTTTCCCCGTTTGTGGCAAACACGATGGCGTTAATCTGGCTCCTGTTTAACAAAAATAGGAAAATTGATGGCGCTTCACGTTTCATTTGGGCTGATTCGTGGGATCGCCCGCTGCGTAGGCAAGGTCGCGGGCTGATGCTGGGACAAACTGACTCGTCTCTTCATGCTGCCGACATATCGTCGATCGCATGCCGTTTGGCTAAAACGCAATGGCCTTGGCACAAGCTGGAAGCCACTTTGGGACGGTGTCGAATACGACATCAGCTTCCCCCATCCAGCATACCCTGAGCCGCGTGTCTGCCGGGTGGCATTTCGTACGCATGGTGCAGAGGTACGTTCGGCGGATATGATCCTCGAAGTTCGAGGTGCGGGCATTCGGTATCAAGAGCACATCCGTCTCCAAGATATAAATTCCCGACCCATCGTACTGTCTCTCGGTAGCGTACCAGAGCTCGACATCGCGCCTACGGGCGATAATTTTTCATTCTCCGTCGAGGATTACGTCTTTCTGTCCGGCAAGTTTGTTTTGCCTGATGGCAAAGAGCGAAACCATGAGACGTCGTTACGAAGCTCCCTGATCCAGAATTGGTTCTTCAACGATGAGTGGGTCAGTCGTTGGGGGCATTTGTGGAACTGCAACGAGATTAAGCATGCGAAACGTCTCCTTGCGGAATTTTGGAGATTCCGTTTTGGATATCGAACATTGAGGTCGACCGTACTGGCGAAGACTCTAGGCACATCCTGGGCCGTCAGCATTCAATTTTGGCTCGCCGTCTCGTCTCAGTTGTTCGTTCTGTCTGACGATGGTGAGTTGCGACTCCGCTGGTGCCAGACTCCAGTGAGGCAATCCGCTCGCAGCTAAGCAGACGGCACCGGCGCCTAGGATCTGCGTCGCCCGGTGGCGAGCGGAATTGCCAATATCAACGCGTGCTCCGTGCACATCGCTGTTGCCGGCTCCGAAAAGCTCAAGCCGGCGACGGCGTGGCCGTCTCGCGCGCTTGCCATTGGTTCTCGCATGCCCCCCCAGAGTCTGGTTTGATCGACCTCCGGATCGGCTCGTTCCTACGAAGCAAGCTGGATGACCTCGCTTGCGACAAATCTCCAGATAGATCGGCCGTCAATGGTTGGCCCGCTCACCGGGCGCAGTTTCCCGGAATTCAGGAGGGCATATGCGCCCTTGCGTGAGATATTTAATACCTCGCGCGCCTCCGTCAGCGTTAGCCACTGCGCCTTCTCCGCACACAGCTCATCCAGCGTGTCGCGTCTCACTGTCCCAGATGTTCGTCCTGTCGCGGTAGTATGCAACTGACCGCAAAGCATACCCCGTTCAATGAACGAACAAACCATGCTGCGTTTGACTCCGAGTGTCTTGCCCGCAGTGGTAAGTGAAATCCACTTGTGCTCCGTCCGCGTGCTCTTTGAAAACCGTCGGTTCCTTTCTGCAAGCTGCCCAGGCCATTCGTCGCGAATATGCGACTCGAATTCGTCGCGAAGAAAATTAAACTGCCTGTCGCCGAACCGCTTGTACAAGGCGGTGTAGAAGTAGCCAAACCACTGCGCCAATCGATTTGAAGATGCCTGACCGCCATCTTTTGAAACTAGGTGCCGAAGCAACGTACGATATCCCGACGGCCACGCGTCCAAGGCATTGCCTGCGGCCTGTGCAAACGAGATCGCTATCGCTACATCGTGAAGATCCGCTATTTTTGTAGGCTTCCGAACGTCGTTCTGCGCGTATCCCCCAAGAAAAACACAGACGGCGAGAAAATCCGCCAAGCGCAATCGATTCAGCGGCGGTTGGATAGCGGGAATACCATCAGGAGGCGTTGTTTCGAACGACGATGATATGTACCGGCTTATCGCTACACATCCCGGTTGTGCCTGCACTACTGATCGATCTCCGAGAGACGCTCCGCAATCGCAGGCAGCGAGGCTGGCTCGCTTCCACGACAACGGGTGATTGCATTTACTGCACGAATCGCACAGTTCGACGCAGTGAATGGGGCAGGCCGTCACGAGTGTTATATCCCACTGTGCACGCCAGTATGAATTAGCGGCAAGGCAAGCCGGGCAGTATCGCGGACGTCGACCGTTCCAGTAGTGCTGATCCAAGCCGCCAGGGTCCGTCATCTTGAGATTGCGGAAACCGGTGACAGCGCCGCGAAGCTTGCCCAGCCTCGTCGTGCCAACCAGGGCGCCTATGCCCGCCACATCTTCGAGTCTGGGCTCGTTCGAAACCAGCAGATCCAGATCGAGCAGAGAGGTATAGCCATTTGCTTCCGCGAGTCGAAGTAAATATCCGGTAGCACTTTCGCTATCTATCGGCGCCGGACGTACCAATAGCGTAGTCATGGCTCAAGTCGGGAAACCGCTGAGGAAGTGCTCAGCGACAAAACACTTATCGAGCCATATCTCGTCTCCCAACGAGCGGAAGAGTGACATTGTTCGACACTGGATTGCGGCGATCACGTGCTGTAACAGCTTTCCACGACTCGGAGACAGCGAGCTAAGCGGGACCAGCGAGGGTGAAAACGTTACCGCGCAGGCCGTGCGCTCAATCCACGCCCTCAGCCTATCGACCTCGCTTGATAGGATCAGCATACGCCCCTCTAGGGGCTGCAAGAAACCACAGTGCATCAGTAATCGACGCTGGTACGGGGTCGCCCGAATCAGACGCTCGACCGATCGGAAATCGTGAAGCACGACATTGGCTCGCCGGAGCTCCTCAACCCGATTCGACAAAGTCAAGACGGCGCATGCATTTCGGGACTCAGTGGTCGTGCCGTGGCCGTGGTCCGACTTAATGGATCGTACTGTGGGGACACCATTGCCACTGAAGACTAGGCAATCCGGGTTGACAGCCAATCCAATGCCCTGCGAGTGGACCGTTAAAGCATTCACGTAGGCTCCAATCGTATCGCGCATAAACCTCGGTAGTTGCATTGGACCGACCAGACGAAACGCGTGTCCGACTGGAGGACGCGATCTGAGATGTCTGACGGAAATCACAGATGGCTCGAGGCCCAGGAGCTCAATCCGGCCCCAACACGTGCTGATTTCCTTAAACACACTTTCCGGCCAGTGAAGGAAAATTCGTGCTGCTATACGCACCGCATCCTTCTCCACGCTCAGGTGGTCGTCGTAAAAAGGATGAAAACTCCGGGAACCATGGGAGGTGGACGCGAGGTAGCTAAACAACGCCAGCCACTCCAACGCCGTCATCTTTGCAAGGTCCTCGCAGAAGGGCGACGATGCGAGCATGTCACTCTCCGACTCGATAACAAGAGCTGCAACCAGAAGTTTGGTGATGAGCACTACGTCCATCGGTGCTTGCTTCGCCTTCGCCCGCTCAAGTTCAAATCCACATGCGCACAGCAGCGCTCCGCGTCTCTCCCAGCTTACAAGACAGGCGCAGTTAGGGCATCGATCGACCATCCAAAGACCATGTATCTCACAGGCTGCCACGGCACGGAAGTTCCATATTGATCTGAAGAAGCCGCGCTCCCGAACACATATCGGACAGAAAACGCTGTACTGATTCCTGAAAAAATATCGGCGCGCGAACCGACCAGGCCGCTCGGCGGTGTCTGGAATCAGCTGGGGCCGATCTAACATTTCCTGCAGTTCGCCAGGGTCCAAGTCGATGCTATATGCAACGGTTTCCAAGCCATTCTGCGATTGCATTGATCGTAGGAGCGATTTGGCGAAGCCACAGATCGCAGTCCGGTCTATGTATCCGTTCGCCTCTCCGAGTCGCAGCAAAAAACTCATCGGATGTTCGTCGCTCCCAGGCCTTGGACGTACGAGAAATCGGTTTTTGGGCAAACTAGCTTTGGTATCCAAAGAACGGCTCCCCTGGATTCGTAAGTGGTCGACCAATGAATCGAGGATGGAATGGATTCAGGCGTCCACGTCCCTCAGGCCAGATAGCTTCGGCGAACGCCTTGCCAAGGACATCGCGATTTATTGCGGGAAGATTTTCCTCAAGGACGATCTCGACAGACGTCGTGATCAATGTCATGACGTATCCCATCAAACCATAGGTGGCAAAATGAATATGCTCGACGAGATCTCCACCGTTGCTGAGCTCTGGGGAACACTTAACTGGCAACGTACCCCAGATGGAGCGCAATAGGCCATCAAAGACGCGTCGCGCCTTGCGATCGACTATTGCGAAGGGCTCAAGCGATATCTGCCGCGAAAAACGTCGCCTTAGTTGCTCATTGCTTTGCAGTATTCGCTGACAGCGATGCAATCCCATCAAAACAAAAGGTACCCTGGTTGCGTTCACTAGATGCTTGAGCCAATCAGCAACCTTCGCTTCGATTTTTTCCCGCGAATGATCGATAAAATGTTGGAATTCATCCAGGATAACCAGCTCGACACAGCAATTTTGGAATAATGTAATTATGCGAGCCGTCATAGCCTCGGCAGACCCTCGCGCGAATAGTGGGTCACCCAAAGCCAGGAGAATGCGCTCCGCGACGTTCTTGATTGTAGGTTGCGCCGGCAACTCGAGATGCAGTACCGGTATGACGGTCCCTTCATCGGTCTCACGCCGTGGATAATGTCTCGCATATTCTTTTCGTAGCGTAGATTTGCCGCTGCCGGAAACGCCCATGATCAAGAGACATCCTGGCTCCCCGAGCCCGAAGCGCCCCATACGGTGGCATCGCCGGATCGCGCTGATGCCTAAGGCAAATGCCGGGTGTTCGATGAGCGTATTGCGTACTGTAGCAACCAGCTCTGAGGAAGTTTCGTCGGGCGCGCTGACCTCCGGCGACTGCAGACTATTGGAAGCCAGTTGATCAGCGTCAGGAGTAACGTTGCAATCCGTAACGGTCATGATGAACGCTCCACTCGAAGGCGTGGCCAGTTGATTTGCATTCGCTGAAATCGGTTCATACCGATTCCTGTTGGGGGATATCGCGCGAAATCGGCGCACGCTTTGTCGGAAACAATGGAACGTCCACGCACTCGTCCTGATCGTCTTGCTGCGAATTTGGTGATTTATCTTCGTCTGGTTCTGGCTCGAGAGGTAGTTCTGGACGGGTTTCCTCGTTCTGAACCATCAGCTCCCTCTCCACCCTGTTAGCTTTCGGGCGTTTAACCTTCGCCTTTCCTTTCCGCTTCGCCGTCGTTGAATTTCCTGCTTCGATAAGCTTGGCGGTGTCTTCGCGCAGCGCAGCCTTAGCGGCCAACAGCGCGTGGCGAAATGGCGAGGTCTTATAGTCTTTGCGTGCCTTTCGAAGCATCCAGGAATGTTGCTCCGCCGTGATTCCCTCGGCATATTCCGGTAGCGTGCACTTCGCTTCGACATATTGCCGAGCTTCTTCGTCGAGAACGAAAATGGTTCCGAGATTGTCGGGATCGCTGCGCACCGTAACTTCGACATCCCCGCATCGCCGCCGCAGATTCTCAAGCGCGAGCGATGCGTACTGAAGTGAATTCACTTCAATTCCATTCTTCGTGAGTACTCTGGTTTTCGACTCTCCGAGATATATGTTGATGAAATCAATGGAAGGAGGCAGTTTAGGAAAATTCGTTGCAATCCCCTCATCCCACTTCTGTTTAGGAATACTAAGAATTCCTCGGTGAAATGTCACTGAATATATATCAATGATCCAACGGTGCACGATCTCGTGCAACGCTTCGAGTGTTACGACGGCTTTTGCCTCCGAGTCATACGTGTGTCGCGTTTCATATTTTGCAAATGTTGTCCCCGGTTGAAGATGGACAAGTCCGTAATTGAGTGTCTTCAGAAACCGCTCAATGCGTCCCTTCATCTGCGGTGATCGGGTAGGGCAATAGATGACGTGAATACCAAGATCCGCGCACGCCACTTCAACGTCCTTCGCATGAAACTCGAGACCGTTGTCGCAAACAAGTTGGTGGACCAACCCGTATGCCTTCCACTCACCATTCACCGATTTGAACCGATCCTTGACATAGTTCTTGGGCAGGATCGCGTGCTTCAGGCAGCGCAGGACTGTTAGAGCGTTCGGCCTTCTGAATGAAATATGCATGCCCACAACCATTCGCGAATATGCATCGATCATTGCCATAATCCATGGTCGCCCCAGCAAGAGTCCAGTGCTGGAATCGATTACGAGAATGTCTAGCGGAGTGTTATCGACTTCGACGCGCTCCAGCGGCCGTGTACAGGTGGGCCCTTTCTTATAGACCCGGCTCGCTTCCCGAGCGTATCGTTCCCCGAAACGCGCTTTTAGAATTGCATACCGATCGATCCGAGCAACTGCGCGTTTGAGCATACGCCGGGACACTGATGGCAGTGCTTCCTCCGGTACTCGACGTTGGTTTTCCTTTTCAATCTCAAACTGAATCCAGTCCAACGTTTCGGTAAGGGACTCCCGTTGTGGAGTAAGGAATATCTTTTCGATGCCCTCGTCAATCAGCTCAGCGAGCCTTTCGGGTATCGGTTTTGGCTTTTGCCCCCGATTTTCCCACCGATCAATGAGCGCGCGGACATCAAACTTTGCATGCACCCATGAACGCCGCCACAGATAGAAACTTGCAACGCACGGCGGACGCTCGCCTCGTATCGCTGGCTCCATTTTTTCCCAGACGCTTCGCAAAATATCCGGCAGAGCCGCCCGGGGAATCGTCAATCGACCATCCGGGCAGATCTCATGCAGAAGTTTGTATCTTCGCAGGGTCAGGCGCTGGATCTTGTCAGAGAAGTCCGCTAGTCCTCGCTCCATCGTCCTGCTTTGTTCGAGATCACGTTGTTCAATGCTGACCTCTTTCTCATCCAGAAATTTCAACTGCCCATCTGCGAACCGGGCAAGCAGATCGTCAATGTCGCGTGCGGTGATGGATGCGTCGTCGAATGATGTGAGTTGGACACGGCAGCCAATTACTTGAGAAATACGATAAACACTGCCATCAAGGCAAAGGCATTCGCCATTCTTAAATGAAAAGCGCGACATCATCGGCCTCCTCATAGGGGAGAACAATGGTCCGATCGTCGATGACGGAGTCCAGATCGCACACGAGTGATCTGTCGGCAAGTAACTGCCGGATCAGTTTCTCATCAACGCTGGCAGCACGCATTTCTGCAATGGAGACGCCGGTTCCGACACAGGGAAGAAAAGAGCCAGCCTCTTTTGAGCTTTTTGTAACGCGTTCGCGCAACAGGTCACATATCTGGCGGAGCCTGACGGGGCGCCGAATCTGCTGCTCGGTCAAGACGACAAAACGCTCGCCTCTGGAGGCGAACCATTGTGTGAGCGTGTCGAACTTCTCAGCGTTAAAAGGCTCTACGAGCTTTTCCGATGGCTTGATTTCCAGGAACCAACGCCGGCCGTCTCCCCATTCGGCGCTGAAGTCCGGGGTGTATATCCGTTTTCGCACGCCAAGCAGATACTCGACCGTGATGGGTTGCTCTTCAAAGCGGCGAATGCCGCGTGCGAATTCCATGAGAAACAATGCGTCGAATTCAAGCAGGCTCTCACAACGTACCAGCCGCCGGTTCTTCCGGGAGAAAAATTTCGCTCTGAACCCCCTTCCAGAAGGGGTTACCGGATTTCGCGTTTGATGATATGCGGGCCGCGGTATGGGAGCCCGTCCAGCTCGCTTGTGTCGTTCGTCCATTTTCGCTTCTCCGAATCGCGTCCAAGTATGCGTGCCCCAAGCTTATGAGGGGCGAACGCATTCCCGACACGCGCTCAATGTCGTAATCGCGGCATAACACCGATTTGCAGGCGTAATAACGCTCAACGCCCGGCGTTATCGACCTGGAGGAAGTGTGGGGCTGAGGGCGGCCGGCTTGACCTTGGAACGATGGCGAACGATACTGAAGGTGCGATCCGGAGTAGCGTTCGCTATTCCCAAGACGGGGCAGGCCGCAAGGTTTGTCCCGTTTTACATTTCAGTGCCCTCCTTTGATTTGCGCCGCACCCTTGAGACGCCATAGCGGGGCCGCGCGGTCATTTCCTCATCCATGCGGACGATGGCGCGCAGGGTGACAATCTGGGTGGGCAGCAGCCGCCCAATCTTCCTTTGTAACTCCGCGTACAGCCGGTATTCGTCGGTCGGCAGATCCGCCGGGATCACTAGTCGTCGCGGCGAGTCCTGTAATTCCCTTTGCATTTCCTGCCGATCGGCGTCGACCAGTGCCAAACGCTCCTTGAGCCTGGTCAGGAATTCGGCGCTCGGAGGCTTGGTGCCTAGTTCGAGCGCGGAAACATAGGCCTGCTCATACCCTAATTTTTGTGCAAGTTCAGCCTGTGATAACGCGGATCGCAGGCGCAAACCTCGAAGGAACACGGCGAAGGGAGTGCTCATGTTACAAGCCGAATTGCGGATGTTGAAACAACAATAGTTGAGGATTAAGCCGCCGTCAAAGTGAAAAATTGCTCATTTTTCAACGCAGTTCTTGATAGTTGCGTACAGTTGCAATCCTATGCAATTTCCACCAGGCGCGCCGCGATTAGCCATGTCAGCAGTCGAAGGCCCACATCGAGAACAGAGTCCGCAGCTAGTTCGCCGATATCGACCATCGGCCATGGGGGCACTCGGTTTGAAGTGACGTGTGCGTCCGGCAAGGCATACGCCGACACGACTCGGCCCGTTTCGGCGCCTTCGATCGCGCTGCGTTGGACTGATCGGCCGAGAATGCTTGATTGCGTCACACGAATGCCGAGTGTCCGAGGGGGCTTGCTCCGGGGGCGCGATCAGATAACCTCAAGTTCGGCTGTCAAGAAGCGCGAGCACGGTTGCCAGGGATCGTGGTTTCTAGCGCAAAATACGAGAAACAGGGAGTCCCATATGCCAACAGACAACCTCGACGCGTATTTGGACAAGATCAACAACGGCACGAAACAGGATCTGGAC
Organism: Paraburkholderia sp. Cy-641; assembly: GCF_011752945.1. Taxonomy (NCBI): domain Bacteria; kingdom Pseudomonadati; phylum Pseudomonadota; class Betaproteobacteria; order Burkholderiales; family Burkholderiaceae; genus Paraburkholderia; species Paraburkholderia sp. Cy-641. The sequence goes on along the minus strand of NZ_VWWM01000067.1, from coordinate 29,592 downwards.
TCTTTCCTGACCTTTTTTCTTTCAGAGTGCCCCTCGAACATGATCCCATCCAAAGAAGAAGTGCGGCGATGGGCCGAAGCGCTGGACAGGCGCGGCCCTAAGTTTGCATTGGATGCCAAAGCATGCCGCGAATGGTGCGGCTGACGGATGCACGGGGAGAAATAGATCGATAGCGCGGGCGTGACAGCCAATTACGTCGCCAGGCAGTACAAGACTCAAGTGGGCTATGCCTGCAAACACTGCACAGCTCAGGGTGCGCAGGTGGGCGACGGTTGTGGCACGCGCTCAACGCAAGCACGTCCTGACCACCAAAGACTTGTGCGGCTCGATTACGACTTCTCTGGAAATTGTGCACCGGAAGGCGGCCTAGGTATTCGATCGCTCCCTCGTCCACACGTTGGCCGGTATCGATCTATCCGCATGTTGCTTTGCGCTTCCGGAGAAAATCTAGTCGCTGAATCTCTTTAAACGAGGTCGGAGAACAACAAGGAAAATGCTCCGGGGATGCAGCCTTTCGTTCAGAGGTAATCGAGGTCAAGGCTCTTCGGCGTTGCGTTATGATGAAGAGCGTTGGTGGCGAACTGAAAGCAACACCCGGCGAAACCAGCATTTATAAAATAATTTTTCAACTGTCAGGGGAAACGTGAGTACTCCGCGAGCATGGTCGTTTCTAACCATTGATGGGGCGCGTCAATACGGTGGAAATTCCGGATACATTGACGATCCGTTATCGGTTTACCGTTACGACAGCAACGTTCCAAATCACCGTCAGGTGTCGGAGGGTGACGTAATAATCTTACGCTCTAGGACGGTTATTCTAGGCATTGCGAGAATTGAGCGCATTGTGTCCGGCGATGGCGAGAAAGAACGGTTGCGATGTCCAACTTGCGGTACGAGCCAAATCAAGGAGCGAATAACAATGCTCCCGCGGTGGGCGTGCCGCGAACGGCATGCCTTCGACACTCCGACGCGGGAAGCGATTCGCGTCAAGACATTCGAGGCGCACTACGCTAAAACCGTTGGTCCTGCGCCGCGATTGCTGACGTTGCGGGACGTCAACGACGCCGTCTTACGCCCCAGCGACCAGATGTCCATAAAGGAGCTCGACCTTGCAAAGATCGAACACCTATTTCTGGATGACCTGCGTGGTCGGCAGTTTATTGTTGATTACGCGAGTGCGATCACGCCGGAAGACGCCGATGACGAAATAGCAGAATCGATAATCGAAACGCGCCGACGAATTGTGCGTGAAGTGAACTTGCGACGCGGACAAGCTCAATTCCGAAATCGGCTAATTCGACAGTATGGAAACACATGTCAAATCAGCCGATGTGCGTTTCCCGGCCTCCTCGAGGCCGCACACATCATGCCTTATGCCAAATCGAACGATAATGGTGCGCACAACGGGCTGCTGCTACGTAGCGATCTTCACACCCTGTTCGACCTTTGGCTGTTAGCGGTCCACCCAATCACTCTGACCGTGGCGATTCATCCCGCCTTACACGAGATGGGCTACGGCCATTTTCATGGAGCACCACTCTTCACGAACGGAGTCAATGGGCCCGACCGCACTGCACTTGGCCTTCGGTGGGAGCTTTTCCAAAAACGTATGGCAAATGATGCCTCCGGGGACGCCGGCATGATTTGAAATGATGCAGGCCGGCAATTTAATATTTTCGTGAATTGTCGCCCCTTCCACACCGGTCGGGACGACATGATTCGATGGGGTTCTCACGATTCATGGGAAAAACTAACGACACCCGGGCGGGCGACGTACCGAGAGTAGTTATGAATCAGCTCCGCGAGGATCCCGCTGCGTATCCGAAGCACTACATCACCTAGTATGCTCGCCTTCGCCGGAAGTCCGAGCAAGTACCGAAAGTTTGCGAATAATACCAACGGTTTTCCATCTGCCAGTTCGATTTCTGGCATTCGGTAAATAGCGTTATGACGCCTGTCCGTTATGGAACCGTCCATCCCCTTAAATTTGGTGTTGTCTTCTCTGTCGCTCGGCACGAGTGCCGCCAAGACGTAGCGGTATAGCCTCGACTTTCTCTGTGCGTGATCGCAATCTGCACTTATCTCAATAAAACCCCATTTAACTGATTTTCTGATTTCGCTCTTTTGGGTCCGAGTAAGGCCCGAGACATCGACGAATTCTTCAGATAGTTCCGCTACTGTTTTTCCGAAATGCGATTTGAAACAATCGTCGTTAAGATGGTCATCGGAAATCGCGACAAATGCACCCCGATCTGTCTTTTCGATTTGCGTCGTAATCTCCGACACGCAATAAAACGCATTTAGTCGTCTATCAGCACCGTTTTCGCCAAAGGCGATTGGACTATTTGATTTGACTTGTGGCATCGCCGCCGTCCACATTTCGCGTATTCCGTCGGCCGTAGCTGAGCTGCGCTCGAGATTATCCACGAGCATTGGCTGAAGCCCGAGATGGATAGCTTCATCGGGTCGGTCTGCCGCATTCTTTCTTCCAGTCGCCTCTTGGGCGATCCGTCCGAGGACTGCGCTCAGGTTATCCGCATGCTTAGCAATATCCCAAGGTATCGAAGGAGACAGAACTTTCGTTAGCGCATGAAGCGTAGCTGACGCCGCCCTTCCGATTTCGCGTTCCCATGCCATCAGCGCCGTCAACTGAGGCGATGTCTGAACGACACTGTCGATGCCTTTTCGCAACCCTTCTAGCCAGGCTTTGCGGGCATCGGCAGACTCCGGCATCTTGAAATCGTTCTTGTCCAGAGCGCTGACTACGATCGGCATCGGAATTTCGGCGTGGCGCTCTCCTAGGATCTGAAGAACTTCGTCTACAAGATGCCTGTGTTTGGACCAGAATATAAGAGCGTATGGTCCGTTATCTAGTGGAACAACTGCCGAGATAACTTCTGCGATGGTAGGTGCTATGTCTTTCGGCGACGGCGCAGATGAATCGGCAAGATTCATGTCCACGAAGAGTAACCGAATGCATAACGACTTGTGGTCAGGCACCCCGATCACGCCCGCGTCGACAGAATACCGTAACGGCACGACTGGGATATGCGCCTCATGCATACCTGTCACTAACTCCTGAAGTTCAGTTTCATCGTTATCAACGATTACTGTTCGAATGAGGCCCAAAGAAGTGGTCATTTGTTTTTGAATTTTAGAATTACAGCTGCCCCATCGAGCGGTGTGGGAATTTGAATGTAATCACGCAATTCCTCAGCAGACACGACAGAAAAAGAGCCACCAATTGATTCCATCACAAGGTTTGTGAAGTACAGGCCGAGTCCCATGCCGCCGGGCTTCGTGGTTTCAAAGGGCTGGGTGGCCATATCAACTGGGAGCTCGAATCCCGGTCCGTTGTCGACGACGGCTATTGCATGGCTTTCCGCCGAATCCGCGAATGCTGTTATGTATACAAAAGGTGGGCGAGAATCCGAAGGATCTTCTTCGGCACGAGCCCGAGCCCAATAGATAGCGTTGTCGATCAAATTTCTAAGCGCGCCGATCACTAGATTAGGCGGGCACTCTGTTACGAAATCATCGACCTCTCCGGACAGTAGCGGCGACGAAAAATGTATTTTATGGTGTGCGAGCCGTGATTTAGAGAGAGTAAACGCTCGGTCTACGAGCGAATATGCGGTTGCCCGCTTCTGGCTATTGCGCTTCAAAAGCGGCGCAAAACCATCCAAGAGACTCACCAAATGTCCGGTGCGCTTCTTGAGCGAGTCCAACGACTCGTTGTTTTCAATCCCCTTATTTATTGCACCAATTTCTCGCTCGACTTCATGGAAAATCGTGGCCAAGTTAAGTCCGGCAAGACCTGAGCTCACCATTACACTGCGAACCTGTTTATATTCTCTTTCGATCGTGTCAATGTGCGGTTTAAGATCCCCTTCAAGCCCTTTATCTTTGATTGCTTTTTTGACAATATCGACCGCATGTTCGAATGATTCCGGATGTGGCGTGGCTTCGCCTTTTCCTTTAAGTGCAGCGTCAAGTTGGCGACGATCATCCTGCCGTGTAATATCAAGTAATTCGACGACGCTTTGGATGATGTGTCGAAACCTCAGAAATGCAGGATTTTCATCAAACCCTTCCCGATTTGTTTTCTCTTTGAGTTGATCGCTGTCCGTTAGCTTGAGATTGATTGCTGCAATCACTGAGTTGGTTGCCATGCGCTCCGCGGGCCGATTGATCCGTCGAACGTTCAATCCAAGCCAGTCGTCGCCTGCCTCACCGTAGTTATATACGCGAATGCCATCGCGGTACACACGTATCCCGGTTTGCTCATCCAAATATTCTTTCAGCTGCTGAGTATTCCCAATCTTTTTCATCAGATCGGCTCGACGATAGTACACAAAGAAATGTCCAGTAATATCGCCTATGCCATTTAGATCAGAACTAATGAGTGAAATACTTTCATCGTCTCGATCGAGCCGCTTCCTGTCTTCTGCGGATAACTCGATCAGACGAAGTGAATCATCATCTTTTGAGGCAGTCCTCTTTTCCACGCCAGACATGCTGGGAGGACTAAATTCATATTTCCAGCTAATTTTCGCGTTTACAATAGAAAAGCTAAATTTCCAGATTGCATTATCAAGAATGTCGTCAACATCAAAAATGTCATTGAGCCATGATTCTCTGCCCGGTACGTCGAGCTTCACCGAAAAACTATCCACAGATGCAAAGGGGCTAACGAGAGTGGATATTAGTTTTTTTAATGACCGAATATCTCTTCTTGTCCACTCGGCTCTCTCGAGTTGAGTTATCTTCAGACACGTCCCCGTACGATTTTCCTTATACTTGAGAGGCTGTGAAAGCTCACGGATATCCACTGAGGTTTCGTCGATTCTCTTGTCCCCGGAAAGATTTTCACTCCAATCAACCTTAACGAAGCATTCTCTTTTATTTTCGGCGCGGGATAACAAACGCTGCTGAGTTCCGAGTTTATGCGCAGCGAGGCGGCCGACTCCTTTTTCTCCGAGTGGATAGCGCAAGAAGCGCTTACTGACTACCTTGTTTGCGCCGCGCTTGGACGGGGTTCCGATTTCGAGCCATTTAGTTACGATCGTGTCTCGATCCATACCCGTGCCGTTGTCCTCAACAGATATATAAGGTTCGGGTGCATTGAGATCAACGGTAACTTGGACGTTGGTCGCATCTGCGTCGTACGCGTTCTTGACCAGTTCGAAGACCGCTAGACGATCATCGCCGATCAGTTCGTCGCCCAGCAGCTTCAGGACATGCGCTCTCGCCTGAAAGGAGTGTTTCATATCTTTTTGGTAGGTTATCGCTCAGGAATTGCCCGGTAGCGTGGCTGGATACGTTGCAAACCGCGGTCGCTCGATTTCGATAAGAGCAATGCGCTCGGCAAGGTTCAATCCAGGCGCAATGCCGTTGTCCTATGTTGCATGGGTACCCGGTGGTGCCGGTACGCGTACGGCCCCCGAATATAGGTGGCAGTTGAAGACAATCGGAATCGTTCAGCGTAACGCGATCTTATACGACAATGGATAGGTACGGTCTACGTCGCCTAGCCCGAAGCATGACGAGAAGCTGGCATTTGGTGAATCCGGCCCTTTATCCTATTCTATATTTGATAATGTCCTTTATCACATATACGAGAGACTGATGAGCAACGTCGATGAAGGGAACGCGATTCTGGATCGCTGGCACGCAGCGCACAAGGCGGCGCCAGATGGTAAGAAGGACGCGGCAATCAAATGTTCCGAATCTTCGACATGCGGCCGCTCCGGTCGACCTCGGTCACCAGTAAATCTCGCGGTTAATGCTGGCCTCGATTGCAACCAGGGTAAGGCTCCGGAAGAACGGATGCCAGTTGTTTGGCGCAATGAAATTTGACCGGCCGCTGGAATTCCATACAGGCACGACGGTACCCGGCAGACTGTGCACGGATCTGCAACTCAGCAATGACTTCCTGTTGTTCTGAACTCCCTTTCTGGCCAAAATCACTGGCCAGCGGAACGATAATCAGGTCAATCCCTTGTTCACGAACGTGAGCAACTCGAAAGCGTGGCATATAGCGTCCTCTTCAGATTGACGTCGCAAGACGGCATTGCCGCCTTGCTTGCGACGAGCAGTTCAGCAGCCAAGTACTAGGCACACTGCGATTGGGCGAGCAGATTGTCATTCCACACCCCGTCGGCGTAAGTCCGGATGTACGGGCGCAAGCCGTTGGGGCGCACTACGCCAACGATGGCGCGCTTGCCCGTGTGGGGGTCCTGGACGAAGAACGTATTGGTTTTGCTGTCAATGCTGCTGATTACGTTCTCGACAGGCCATCGCCAGTTGCCAGCGGGGTTACCCACGTGCGTAATGTGTTCGTGGCCCCCGTGCGGGATGGATTTGGTAATACAGGTGATTCGAACGTCCGCCATAGCGATTCCTTGATGGTAAATTTCTGTCGGGTAAGGATCGAAACACGAATCCTTATTACTGATGGCTGCGGCGGATAGCGCGCTCAGACATCGCAATAAAAATATTTTCGTGTGTCTGCAAGGGCCAGCGGGGAGAGCCTAGACATACAGAGTGAGGGCGAGATGGCAGAACAAGACGTCTTTTCAACAGACGAGCTGAGAAGCATGCTTGACGCGTTTACGGACGGGGACTGGATCAAGGTCGGAAAGGCCGCCAACGCTTTATGCTGGGGGCTGGCCACCGAAGGTAAAGACCTGTTGCAGGAGGCCCTCGCACGAGCCTTGGCAGGCAAGCGACGTTGCCCTCGCAACGTATCCGTGGTGGTTTTTCTCGTTAACGCGATGCGGAGCCATCAGGATGCAATTCTCAGGGCTCGCTGGCGAGATGTGCTCGCGCAGGCGGTTACCGTCGATCCTGACGATGAGGCACATGCATCGCTACTGGATCAACAACAGGACAAGGCAACCCCCGATGAAATCCTGCTCGCGAATCAGACCGCGTCGGCCATCGACGAGATGTTCAGCGACCACGAGATGGCGCAGATGGTCATGATGGGTCAGGCAGATGGCTTGACTCCTCACGAAATCCAGACGATTACCGGGCTCGGGCCGGTGCAATATGCAAGTGTGCTTCGGTTGATTCGGCGGCGGCTCGACAAGTTGAACATTGGGGGCAATACGTGATGACGATCAAGCCAACAGATCCCCTTAGCAAAATCAGGCCGATTGCGGACCTTTATATCGATGAACTTCTTCAGACCCCGGAGAAAGAGCTGCTTGAGGATGCCAAGTCAGACACGTCTTTGACGGGCGCGGGACAAATGGCGAAGGATGCGTATCTATCAGCTCAGAAAGCAGCAGGTAGATTGAGAGTTGAAGCAGCCCGACAGGCCTTGGACAGAGAGCGATTGGCTGGTGCCACAGCCCGCCCTGAGATCGACATAACCAAGGCTAGAGCGCTGTTAAAAAAAATCTCTGCCAACGATCCATCATTCGGAAAACAATTTACGCTGGCAGCCCGTAATCTCGAAGACATCAGCGAAGCGGAGATCCTCTCTATCGTGACTGATCTTAAGGAACTCGGAGCCTTTCCGGAAGATTCAGACCTATGACCCTGCTCGTGAGTTTCTCCCGCGCGGAACAGCGTCTTATGGAACTTGGCATTTCCGAGCCCGAGGAAATTGACCTCGAGGCCATTGCCTGGGATGAGGGCGTACGCGTCCAGTACAAAGACATTAGCGGATGTGAAGCCAGACTCGTTGGAGTGGGTAACCGTGCGATCGTCACCATCCGCTCTTCAACCGAAGACAGGCGAAAGCGATTTTCGCTGGCGCACGAGTTAGGTCATTGGAACCATCATCGGGGAAGATCATTTGAGTGCCGGGCCGACGACATGGTTGAGCGATACAGTAGCAAATCGACGGAAGAGCGGGAGGCGGACAGCTATGCGGCGGATCTTCTCATGCCTGCGTACATGTTTCGACCGCTTGCACGCACGATCAAACGCCCGACTTTTGACTCGGTCAAAGAACTGGCTGACCGATTTCAGACAAGTCTGACTGCAACGGCAATCCGGCTGGTCGACGCGAATGCATGGCCGTTGCTTCTCGTTTGCCATGCTGCAGGTGGCCGTGTCTGGTTCAAGCGGTCGCGCGATGTGCCAGATAGATGGTTTCCCCAAAAAGAACTGGATTCGGACTCGCTGGCTTTTGATCGGCTATTTGGAGCAAAGGAGCGAACTCGAGCCCAGAAGATTGGGGCAGAGGCTTGGTTCGACAAAAAAGGCGCCGAACATTTCGATATCGTAGAAGATGCAATTCGCATTTCCAACGGGCAAGTGCTTTCCCTGCTGTGGATCGAAAACGACGAGATGTTGGCCGAACACAGCAGATACTAAGTCGCCGCAGACTTTGACGCATCAGGCAGTGGCCAAATCCGCCACCAAGATTCTCTTGAAAAAGCCGGCCGCTCAGGCCGGCTTTTTATTTGGGTATCACCAGTTTCGCTGGCCGGTGTTAGGAACGCTGCTCTTCGAAGGCGTTATCTTCTTCCTGATCCTCGATGTCGCCGGACCCCTCTTCGGCGGTGCCAATGAAGAAGTGGTGATCCGGCTCTGCCGCGAAGTAGGTACGAAGCTCGTCGCGCGCTTTGGCGAGATTCTGGTAGTAGCCGCGAAACGGCCGCGACACTTGGGTGGCGTGCTCAGCGTCGCGCGGAATAGGGATTCGAATGTCGAGATATCGATCCCCGACGTCTTCACGATTCGTTTGCATGAAAATGACCCGTCGCCACTGATCCCGCACGATGCTGAGCGTAAGCGCCCACATCAGGTAGAACGGATCGAAGTTGGCTTTCGCACCGGGGCGTACGACGATGACTTCCTTCGTCGTGACCACCTGCTCCTGGCCGGGCATCAGCATACAGAAGTCGCCAATGTTCTTCGACGTCCGCTCCGGGCAGATGAGATCCCAAGCGTTGAGCCCAGACGACTTGCCCCGCCAGAACTTCTCGGCAACTGCGTGCGGCACACGGTTCGTTGGATTGATGTTGACGAGTCCCGCGCGTAAGTCGCTGACCTTGATGTAAGGTACCGTGCCCACCCGCACGCTCTGCGTCGGAGAACCATGGCCGTTGCGGATCGTCAGCAAGCCGGCCTTGACCATTTCGCTGATCGTCATTGACGTGAAATCCTTGAACTTCTCTGACTTCATCGCGTCATCGAAGGCGTCGTCGAAGCGCCGGTCATAGTAAATCGGAACGGCACTTCGCATTGTGACCTCTTCGGCCTTGACGAAGCGAAGCGTAGCCGTAGAGCTACCCGCACGGAGTGCCTCCATGTCGACTTTAAGCTGGTCATCGACTGCGTCGACGAGTTCTTTGGTCTCGGGATCTGGCACCTGAACACGCTGGCCGGTTGTGCGGTCAACGAGTGGCAGCAGCCGACCACCCTTCGTTAGGCCACAAGTCGGTGCCGTCGACACCATGATCTCATCGTCACGGAACCATGAGGGCTTACGGATCATGCTGCCTCCTCGCCGTTTGCCGCCTGCTCCGCGGGCTCGCCGATTTTTTCAAAGATATAAAAGTTGGTTTTGGCGCGACAGAACTCCTCGAAGGCTTCCATCGCGATGTTCATCATACCGCGGAGTTTGAGACGGCCCTCCAACCACTCAGGAAGCCAACGGTAGCTAAACGAGAAGAAGTAGGTCTCAGGCAGCACAATCCCGACACGTCCGCCCACTTGCAGCAGACGGTAGGCATGCTCAAGAAAGATCAACCCGATCTCCAGTTCGGTATATTCGGCCTTCTTTCCGGTTGCAGCCGCTTTCGCGATTGTGTATTTGCCTGCCCGCGCATCGGCAGCAGATACCTTCAAGTTCTCGCCAAAGGGTGGGTTGGTCACGACAACGGTGAACTTGCGAGCGACACCGTCCGGAGTGCGTGTGCTGCCCAGTTCCTGCTGGAGGCGGGGAAAACCGTTCGTCCAATTGTGGACCCGGACCGAATCGCCCTGCAGAACGTGCGTCGAGCCGTCGCGAAAGGCAATCATAAGCGCCTTAGTGAGCTTCACCCCGATGCTGTCCATGTCGACGCCGTAGAGGTTGTCGTTGGCGTATTTGACGATGTGGTACGCCTGAGCCTCGTCGGGAAACTCGTTCTCTTTGACTTGGCGCAGAACCTCATGGAGAAAGCCGCCCGTGCCACACGCCGGGTCGATGACCGTGTCCTCGGACGTAATCTCGAGCGCCATGATGCAAGGACGGATGACACGCTGCGGCGTGAGAAACTGGCCCTCGCCGGACTTCAGCGCGCTTGCACGGAAGACCTGAAACGCCTTAGAGAGCACCTCCATATCGTCGCCAAGGATCCGGAATGGCGACAGCTCGGCAACGACGCTGTAGAGCGTGGCATCCGTGAGTTGGATCTCGTCGCGGTCGTCCTGATTGAAGACCCGATTCTGCTGCTTGGCGAAGTAGTCCTTGAACTGCTTTCGGATCGCCTCCGTGGTCTTCTGGACACGGGTGTGCTCATCACCGTAGATGCGGAAGCGCACTGGCGCATCAGCGTGGACCGGCAGAGAGAAATAGGCATCGTTGTCCAGTTTCACGAGCATGACGTGCAGCAGCTCGCGGAGCTGATCTTCGCGCCGCGTTGCTCGTGAGTCTTGTACCACCACGGTCGCGACCAAGCGCTTTAGCGTAGCGCTGAGCTCTACCTCCGTGGGAAGGCGCAATACATTCCACGTCAGAGGAGCCAACGGTGGGCGCGTCAGGTCATCGTCCGGCTGCGGAAGAGGCGCGCCCTCGATCTGTATCCAGTCATTGGTGTGCTGCTTATAGATGGCGAGGCTGGCGCTGCCGTTCGTCCAGTAGCCAAGCTTGGCCATCGGCTCCATTGAGAGGTAACGCATCAGCTGCTCGCGTCCAGCTTTGATGTCCGGCGCCTTGAACTCGAAGATAACCTGCAACGCATAAGACTGATGACTGTCGTCGGCGAATGCCACGAGATCCGCTGACCCTGCGACCTTGTACTTTTGGCCTCGTTCGCGCTTAGACAGATCATGAGGGGTAGCGGGGATGGGCCATTCAGGTTTCCACTGCAGTCGATCTGCGGACCAGCCAAATGCTTCGAGCTTGGCGACCACTTTTTGTCGGACGGTTTCTTCGGGCTTCATGGAGTTCATAAAAAATGGGGCGCGCGCATATTAACAAATTACCGGAGAAAATGTAAAAATGAGCTGCTCTTTTTTGCCGTGGGCGCGATGAAATGTTACGTAAAGTGGTGGTCGCGATCGACAAATGATCCAGGCACGGTACATCGTTAACCGTGCCTGGATCATTTATAGGTCGTCCCATGAAAAGCTCGACGTCTCCCAAGCGACCGCTGCTGCCCAACCGGGCGGCGTCCTCTCCCCCATCCTGAAGGCCGAAGGTGGCGCATTTACGTCGAACTGGAAAACCCGCACGGCGGGCGTGGCGGTGCTCGTGACGTCGAACAACCGGCGCCCGCGGGCCTTCCGCCCGCCGGCCAAGACGCTGGAGGTGATTCGCGGACTCGGCCTGCCGACGGGCTGATCTTCGCTCGAAGCCCGGCGGCGGGATGAAGTTGGCTTCGGGCGGCCAAGTTGGCCTGACCGCACGGAGCCACTGAAGGTCACGCACGCGAGTGCCGCCGCCTACAACAGATGGTTGCGTGCGCAGGTGCAGGAGGCGATTGACGATCTGGGCGCGGCAATCGCGCGTGAGGAAATCATGAAACCCTCCTCCATAGCGATTGCCCCACGTCCAAATGCGAAAAGGGTTACAGGCTTTACCTGTAACCCTTCAAGCAATTCGAGCCAACCACGGCCGGCTCACATCGCTCAAAACATGCGACGCGGGCCTAACGTTGAGTGCTGTCTGATGACAAGCGCGAAAATCTAATCATTTCTGTACATTCGAGTCCAATTAACCTAGCGTTAGTCCAATGATTTCCGTTTCCCTGCAGGCTGCACAAAGTTAGACATCAATATTCCCCGCCCTCAACGCATTCGACTCAATAAACGCCCTTCTCGGCTCCACATCATCCCCCATCAGCGTGGTAAAGATGCCGTCGGCCGCAATAGCATCCTCAATCTGCACTCGCAGCAAACGCCGCACTTCAGGGTCCATCGTCGTTTCCCAAAGCTGCTCGGGATTCATTTCGCCCAAGCCCTTATACCGCTGCTTGGACATATTCCGCTCAGCATCCGCGAGCAGCCACTTCATCGCACTCTTGAAGTCGGTGACAGCCATACTCCGCTCACCACGCTTGATCACAGCACCCGCCCCGATCAAGCCCTTGAACGTATTAGCCGTATTCACGAGTTGCTGATAATCCGCGGTCAACTGGAAATCTTCATCGAACACGGAGACCTTCTGATTCCCGTGATGCGTCCGCGCGATGCGCAGCGAGCGCAGTTCCCGCACCGGGTCATACATCGTGGTCACGGTCACTTCAGGCTTTAGCGCATCGTCCCGCAGCTTCGCTTCGAGCGCGCGAGCCGAAGCCTCGGCCGCCTGCTCATTGGAGAGATCGATCGCGACGCCATCCATCACGGCTTCGAGCGCACCGGCGTCATACAGGCGGCTCAACCGATCGACCACCGCTTGCGCCAACAGATAAGCCCGCGCTAACTCGCCCAGCGCATCGCCGGTAATCGGCGTCGCGCCTTCGGAAGCCAGCAGCTCCGACCCCTGCAACGCGAGCCGAAGAATATGAGCATTCACTTCCGACTCATCCTTCAGATACCGCTCGTCCTTCCCTGCCTTGATCTTGTAGAGCGGCGGCTGCGCGATGTAGATATACCCGCGCTCGATCATCTCCGGCATCTGTCGATAGAAGAACGTCAACAACAGCGTCCGGATGTGCGCACCGTCGACGTCAGCATCGGTCATGATGATGATGCGGTGATAACGCAGCTTCTCCAGGTTGTAGTCTTCCTTGCCGATCCCGCAGCCAAGCGCGGTAATCAGCGTGACGATCTGCTCCGAAGAAAGCAGCTTGTCGTAGCGCGCCTTCTCGACGTTGAGCACCTTGCCGCGCAGCGGCAAAATCGCCTGGAACTTGCGGTCACGCCCCTGCTTCGCCGACCCGCCCGCCGAGTCACCCTCGACGATATAAATCTCCGACTTCGCCGGGTCTTTCTCCTGGCAATCCGCGAGCTTGCCGGGCAAGCCCACGCCATCGAGCACGCCCTTGCGGCGCGTCATCTCGCGCGCCTTGCGCGCCGCATCGCGCGCACGCGCCGCGTCGACGATCTTGCCGCAGATAATTTTCGCGTCGCCCGGCGTTTCGAGCAGGAACTCCTCGAGCGCCTTCGCAACCACTTCTTCCACCGGCGCGCGCACTTCCGACGACACCAGCTTGTCCTTCGTCTGCGAGCTGAACTTCGGCTCCGGCACCTTCACCGACAGCACGCACGACAGCCCTTCACGCATGTCGTCGCCCGACGTTTCGACCTTCGCCTTCTTCGCGACTTCGTGATCGGCGATGTACTTGTTCAGCACGCGCGTCATCGCCGCGCGCAAACCGGTAAGGTGCGTGCCGCCGTCGCGCTGCGGAATATTGTTCGTGAAGCACAGCACGTTTTCGTTGTAGCTGTCGTTCCACTGCATCGCCACTTCGACGCCCACCCCATCCTTCTCGCCGAAGATGTGGAAAATATTCGGGTGCAGCACGGACTTGTTCTTGTTGATGTACTCGACAAAGCCCTTCACGCCGCCGACGAACGCGAAATCCTCTTCCTTGCCCGAACGCTGGTCGAGCAAACGAATCCGCACACCGTTATTGAGGAACGACAGTTCGCGAATGCGCTTCGCGAGAATGTCGTAGTGATATTCGACGTTGCCGAAAATCGTCTCATCGGCCATGAAATGCACTTCGGTGCCGCGGTTTTCGGTGTCGCCGATCACCTGCATCGGCGACGTGGTCACGCCGTCGATTTCTTCGAGCACGCGGTTCTGCGGCACGCCACGGTGGAATTCCATGAAGTGCTTCTTGCCGTCGCGGCGCACGGTGAGGCGCAGCCACGCGGAAAGCGCGTTCACGCACGACACGCCCACGCCGTGCAGGCCGCCCGACACCTTGTAGCTGTTCTGGTCGAACTTGCCGCCGGCGTGCAGTTCGGTCATCACGATTTCGGCGGCGCTGCGCTTCGGATCGTGCTTGTCGTCCATCTTCAGGCCGGTCGGCACGCCGCGGCCGTTGTCGGTGATCGAGATCGAGTTGTCCGCGTGGATGATCACCTGAATGTCGTTGCAATGCCCGGCGAGCGCTTCGTCGATCGAGTTGTCGAGCACTTCGAACACGAGGTGGTGCAAACCGGTGCCATCCGATGTATCCCCGATGTACATCCCAGGCCGCTTGCGCACGGCTTCCAGACCCTCGAGGATCTGGATGGACGAGGCGCCGTAGCTGTTATCGGGCTGCGTATTGTTCGTTTCAGTCATGGATTTTTTCCGGTTCTGCGTTGCTGCTTGGTTGCTGCTCTGGACTTTTCAAAACGCCATAAAAACGCCAAAGGGGCGCTGCGCCCCTTGGTGTTCTTCTTGATGTTGGCCGCGTCAGATGCGCATCGGCATCACCACGTACTTGAATTCGTCGTTCTCGGGAATCGTGATCAACGCGCTGGAGCTGGCATCGCCCAGGCTCACCTGCAGCATGTCGACCTTCAGGTTCGCGAGCACGTCGAGCAGATACGTGACGTTGAAGCCGATGTCGACGCTGTCGCCGTCGTAGGCGATTTCCAGTTCTTCCTGCGCCTCTTCCTGATCGGCGTTGGTCGACATGATCTTCAACTGGCCCGGCTCGACGATGCAGCGCACGCCCTTGAATTTGTCCGAGGTCAGAATCGCCGCACGTTGCAGCGAGCGCTGCAGTTCTTCGCGGCCGATCTGGAATTTGTTCTTGTGCGACTTCGGAATCACGCGCTGGAAGTCGGGGAACTTGCCTTCCACGAGCTTCGACACGAGTTCGACCTGACCGAACGTGAACTTGACCTGCGTCTGCGCGATGTCGATCTTCAGCGTGTCGTCGATGTCTTCGAGCAGGCGTTGCAGTTCGAGAATCGTCTTGCGCGGAATGATGACTTCCTGGCGCGCGAACGAGCCTTCGATCTTCATCGACGAGAACGCGAGGCGGTGGCCGTCGGTCGCGACCGCCATCAGCTGGTCGCCGTCCACCACCAGCAGCATGCCGTTCAGGTAGTAGCGGATGTCCTGCTGGGCCATCGAGAAATGGACCATGCCGAGCAACTGGCGGAACGTCTTTTGCGGAACCACGAGGCTCGCGCCGTAGTCTTTAGCCTGAGCGACGGTCGGGAACTCGTCCGCGGCGAGCGTTTGCAACGCAAAGCGGCTCTTGCCGGATTGCACGGTCAGGCGCTTGTCGTTCAATGTGAGCGTGACCTGGCCGTCGGGCATCGCACGCAGAATGTCGAGGAGCTTGCGCGCCGCCACCGTGGTCGCGACCGAATCGCCGCCCACGCCGAAATCGGCGCGCGTGGTGATCTGCAACTCGAGGTCGGTCGACAGGAACGACACGTCCGGACCGTTCTTGGTGATCAGCAAATTGGCGAGGATCGGCAACGTATGGCGGCGTTCGACGATGCCGCTCACGGTTTGCAGCGGCCTGAGGAGGTTATCGCGTTCGGTCTTGACCAGTTGCATAGGGTTCCTTCGTTGATAAACGGCCTGCACGCCTTGCGGGACAAGCTTCTCCAGCGTGCAGCCGAGGCTCCCCGCCGGCGCCACGAAAAGCGCCCGACACGGCGTGAAATCCGCCCGCGGCCGCCGGGCGGTTAAACCTGTATTGTGCCTGAAAACGGGACCGCCTCACTAAATTGGGGGCGAGTTGGGGAATAAACAGGTCGATTTCACGGCGCGGTTTCCGGATTGCTCACTGGCAGGCTAGTTCACCTGTGCTTGGCGCCCTGCTCCGCCCGCAATCCGCTGTCCGTCCCTACTCGGCTCCTACTCCGCGCCACGATTTCCAGCGCTTACGCCGACCCAACCCAACCATTTCCAGCACTCCCCGCCAATTCAGGCCGCGCGCGGTTGAGCGCGGCGGGTTCCCGCCAGCGCGCCTAGCCCTTCAGCGTCTGTTCCAGCACGTGCAACTCGTGGTTCAACTGCGCGTCCTTGCTGCGCTCATCGGCGATCTTGCGCACCGCGTGCAGCACTGTCGTGTGGTCGCGACCGCCGAACAGTTCGCCGATTTCCGGCAGGCTCTTCTGCGTCAGTTCCTTGGCCAGATACATCGCGATCTGCCGCGGCCGCGCGATATTCGCTGGACGCTTCTTCGAATACATGTCCGCCACCTTGATGCTGTAGAAGTCGGCGACCGTTTTCTGGATGTTTTCCACCGAAATCTGCCGGTTTTGCACCGTCAGCAGGTCTTTCAGCGCTTCTTTCGTCAGCTCGATCGTGATTTCGCGGCCGTGGAACTTCGAATACGCGAGGATCTTGCGCAGCGCGCCTTCCAGTTCGCGCACGTTCGAACGCAGATGCTTGGCAACGAAGAACGCGACGTCTTCGTTCAGGCTCACGAATTCCGATTGCGCCTTGCGCATCAGAATCGCGACGCGCATTTCGAGTTCGGGCGGCTCGATCGCGACCGTCAGGCCCGAGTCGAAGCGCGAGATCAGACGGTCGTCGATACCCGAAATCTCCTTCGGGTACGTATCGCTCGTGATAATGACCTGCGCCTTGTTCGCGACCAGCGCCTCGAACGCGTAGAAGAATTCTTCCTGCGTGCGCGACTTGCCCGAAAAGAACTGAATATCGTCGATCAGCAGCAGATCGAGCGAATGGTAGTAGCGCTTGAAGTCGTCGAATGCCTTGCGCTGGTAGGCCTTCACCACGTCGGACACGTACTGTTCCGCATGGATGTAGCGAATCCGCGCGCCGGGCTTGTCCATCAGCAGCTGATTGCCGATCGCGTGAATCAGGTGGGTCTTGCCGAGGCCCACGCCGCCGTACAGGAACAGCGGGTTATACGAAACGCCGGGGTTGTCGGCGACCTGGATCGCCGCCGCGCGCGCGAGCTGGTTGGCCTTACCGGTCACGAAGTTGTCGAAGGTCAGAACCGGGTTCAGCTTCGAGCGCTCGTACATCGAGTCGTTGTCGCCGCCGGCACCCGCGCCCGCGCCCTGCCCGGGGCGCCACGTACGGCGCGCGGCAGCGGCTTCGTTCGCGTCGAGGCTCGGCAGATCGAGGTCGGCGGCGTCTTCGGCCACGGCGCGCGCGTTCGCGTTTTGCGCGGCGACCGCTGCCGCCGCGGCTGCTGGATTGGCGCGCGCCGCATGCGCGGCCTGCACGGCGCCGACGGCCGCGTCCACCGCGGCGACGCCGCCCACATTGCCGCCCAGCGGCGCGGCCGCGCGAGCAGGCGCCGGCGCCGCAACCACCGGGCCGCGCATGCCGGCTTTCGGGTCCAGCACGAATTGCACGTCGATCGGCGCATGCCAGAAATCGCGGGCCATATCCGCGATGCGGCCGGAGAACTGGCTCTTGACCCAGTCGAGCTTGAAGCGGTTCGGCGCGGCGATGGAGAGCGTGTTCGCATCGGCGTCGAAGGCGACCGGGGCCAAGGGTTTGATCCACGTCACGTACTGCTGGGGCGTAAGCTCACGCTCCAGCAATGCGGAACAGTGTTGCCAGAATTCGTTCATCGAGTTGCTGTCGTTATGATGTGCACGGCGGTCGCCGCTGCCCCTGTCGCGCGCGCGCAACAAAGCCCTGTGCAGCCAGGCGTAACAGCCCCAGGCGCTTGTGCCACAAGGGTTTGCGGAGCAAGCGAGCCGGGGCGGCGTGCAGCATTTTTGGGAAGTAAGGCGAGATTCTAACGCCAAAACGGAGCCGAAAGGGAGTTATCCACAGGGACGGATCAACTGGCCGGATGAGCAGGAAGCGCTGCCGGACCGGGCTAAACTATTGACTGTCAACGGAAAACCGGTTTAAATAGCGGGTTCCGCGAAAACCAATTTCAGCAAACCACCGGCCATTGCGCTTTCAGCGATGATCGCGCGGTTTTTTTCGATCAAGTGAGAGCAACATGAAACGTACTTACCAACCTTCCGTTACCCGTCGCAAGCGCACCCACGGCTTTCGCGTTCGCATGAAGACCGCAGGTGGCCGCAAGGTCATCAACGCACGTCGCGCGAAGGGCCGCAAGCGTCTCGCCATCTAAGGCGAGCGGATTGCGCGCTGTGACCGAAGCCCGCGGCGAAGCGGGAGCGGCCGGGGCGCAGCAACCGGGCTCGGTTCCGTTGCGAGCGCAAGCCGCCTTCCCCAAAGCCGCAAGGCTGCTAAAAACGGATGAATTTTCATCCGTTTTTCGTTTGCGGCCGTGGCGCCGTACCGCGCACTTCGTCGTGTACGGCCGGCCCACCGGCAACGAGGCGCGTCTTGGCCTCGTGATCGGCAAGAAGTATGCGCCGCGCGCGGCCACGCGCAATCTGGTGCGCCGGATCGCACGCGAGGCCTTCCGGTTGCGCCGCGCGGAATTCGGCGGTTGGGATGTGCTGCTGCGCCTGCATACGCGTTTCGACAAAAAGGCTTTGCCGAGCGCGTCGTCGCCGCCGTTGAAGGCGCTGTGCCGCAGCGAAATCGAAGCGTTGCTCGACAAGGCCGCGCGCGAAATTACCCGTCGCCAGGCGCCGCCCGCGGAGGCGCCGAAGACGGAATGACGCGGCGACCGCCCGCCCTCGGCCACTGCAACCGGCGTTGCGCCGGCTGCTCCGCGGCGCGGGCGTCGCCCGGTATCCACGTTGCGCGGCGCCGTCCGGCCGCATCTGCCATGCAAACGGTACTCTTCGCTTTATTGCGTTTTTACAAGCTTGCCGTGAGCCCCATGCTCGGCAACCGGTGCCGTTTTTACCCTTCCTGTTCTGATTACGCGCGCGAGGCAATCCAGTATCATGGCGCCGCGCGCGGGACTTATCTCGCCGTGAGGCGTGTTTGCCGCTGTCACCCGTTTTCCGCGGGTGGCATCGATCTCGTCCCGCCACCCACTTCTGAAAAGCGCTGACGCGCCGTTCCATCGACACTGAGACAACGCATGGATATCAAACGCACCGTCCTATGGGTCATCTTTTTCATGTCAGCGGTCATGCTGTTCGACAACTGGCAACGCGACCACGGACGCCCGTCGATGTTCTTCCCGAGCCCGACGGCGACGAAAACCGCCGATGGCGCAGCTCCGGGGACCACGACGCCGGGAACCAGTCCGGCCGACCTGCCGGCCACTAACGCAGCCGCGCCCGGCAACGCGCCGGCGGCCACGCAATCGCAACTCGTCAAGTTCAGCACCGACGTCTACAGCGGCGAAATCGACACGCGCGGCGGCACGCTGTCGCGGCTTGCGCTCGTGAAGCAGGGCGACGGCAAGCAGCCGGACCTCGTCATCACGCTGTTCGACAAAACGAACAACCACACGTATCTGGCACGCACCGGCCTGCTCGGCGGCGACTTCCCGAATCACAACGACGTCTTCACGCTGATGCCGAATCAGCCGACCCAGTTGGCCGACGGTCAGAATTCGTTCCAGATGAGCTTCGAATCGCCGGAAAAGGGCGGCCTGAAGGTCATCAAGACCTACACGTTCACGCGCGGCAGCTATGTGATCGGCGTCGAGACGAAGATCCAGAACGTCGGCACCACGGCCGTGACGCCGCAGGTCTACATGGAACTCGTGCGCGACGACCAGCCGGTCGATACGCCGCGCTTCTCGCACACGTTCATCGGACCGGCTGTCTACACCGACGAACATCACTTCCAGAAGATGACGTTCAGCGATCTCGACAAGAACAAGCAGGATTACGCGCATTCGGCCGACAACGGCTGGGTCGCGATGGTCCAGCACTACTTCGCGTCGGCGTGGATTCCGCAGCAGGGTGCGAAGCGCGAGTTCTACGCGGAGAAGATCGATCCGTCGCTGTATCGAGTCGGCGTGAAGCAGCCGTTACCGACTATCGCGCCGGGGCAGACCGTCAGCGTGTCGGCACGCCTGTTCGCCGGTCCGGAAGAAGAGAAGATGCTCGCCGGCATCGCGCCGGGCCTCGATCTGGTCAAGGACTACGGCTGGGTCACGATCATCGCGAAGCCGCTGTTCTGGCTGCTCTCGAAGATCCATAGCTATGTCGGCAACTGGGGCTGGTCGATCGTGCTGCTCACGCTGCTGATCAAGGCGGTGTTCTTCCCGCTGTCGGCCGCGAGCTACAAGTCGATGGCGCGCATGAAGACGATCACGCCGCGCATGCAGGCGCTGCGCGAGCGCTTCAAGGGCGATCCGCAGAAGATGAACGCCGCGCTGATGGAGCTGTACAAGACCGAGAAGGTCAATCCGTTCGGCGGCTGTCTGCCGGTCGTGATCCAGATTCCGGTGTTCATCTCGCTGTACTGGGTGCTGCTGTCGTCGGTGGAAATGCGCGGCGCGCCGTGGATTCTCTGGATTCGCGACCTCTCGCAGCAGGACCCGTACTTCATCCTGCCGATCCTGATGGCCGTCTCGATGTTCCTGCAGACCCGCCTGAACCCGACGCCGCCGGACCCGGTCCAGGCCAAGATGATGATGTTCATGCCGATCGCGTTCTCGGTCATGTTCTTCTTCTTCCCGGCGGGTCTCGTGCTGTACTACGTCGTGAACAACGTGCTGTCGATCGCGCAGCAGTACTACATCACGCGCATGATGGGCAAGTCGAAGGCGAAGCCGGCCTGACGCCTGTTCGCGGCGGGCGGGCGGCACTCTCCGCCCCCGCCGTTGCGCAGAAACGAAAAAGCCGCCCGGTGCCAACCGGGCGGCTTTTTTTCATGGTCTCGCGGACAGCTGAAAAGCGGCTGGCGACTGGCCACGCGCTTATTCTTCCTCGATGTCCTCGCCATAAAAGCGCACGATCATTTCCTCGACCAGATGCCGGTCTTGCGGCATGAGCGAGGCGATCTTCGACGCGAGTTCGATCGTCTCGGGCGTGGGCGGGTACTTTTCTCCGCGTGACATCGGTCTCGCACTCGCGCCGGGCGGCGGACCGTAATGGAGCCAATGCTCGCTGACGTTCAACCATTCGGCGAGCGTGCGCAACTTGTCCGGCTTCGGAATCGTCGTGCCCGAGATCCATTTGTGCGCGGTCTGCGTCGAAACGGGGCGCTCGCCGTGATAGCGTAGATTGAACTGCCTGGAGAGGTCACTCCCGCCACGGATTTTCAGAGGCTCGAGCAGGTCTTTCAGTCTCTTGGCGAAAGCGGTTTTTTGTTTGTTGGTCGGCATGGGCCAGATTGTGCAATCCGGCGCCAAACCTGTTGACAACCAGTCAGGCTCATGCTTTTCTTATTTGAGATAATTTTAGCTTGTAAGGCACACGGGCAAAGCGTTCGAAGAGATTGCATTTTCTCTATCTTTTTATTATCCAGCGGGACTTTGCGGGCGATACCCGTCTCATGTTTTTAAGATTGTTCTCAAATGGTGCAGTAGAAGTTGTAGCTTGTTTAAGATAAATCTGAATTCGCGATCTCGCATAGCAGGCCGAATCCAACGCCACCCCATCCGCTCCGGACCCGAATCACGATGCCCACGCCGATTGCGCCGATCACGCAGCCGTATTACATCGCGCGGAAACGGGCAAATCGAGGACAAAACCGGCCCAACACCTGTCCGCCGCGGGCAGCGATCTCAGCCCCGCCACCGCGCAGAAACAAAAAAAGCCGCCTGGTGCATACCAGGCGGCTTTTCTCATAATCTCGCGGGCGCTTGAAAAAGCGCTGGCGACGAACCGCGCACTTACTCGTCCTCGACGTCCTCACCGTAGAAGCGCACGATCATTTCCTCGACCAGATTCCGGTCTTTCGGCGTGAGCGATGCGATCTTCGAAGCGAGTTCGATCGTCTCGGGTGTTGCCGGATATTTCTCGCCGCGTGCCATCGGTCTCGCGTTCGTACCGGGCGGCGGGCCGTAGTGAAGCCAATGCTCGTTGACGCTCAACCATTCGGCAAGCGTGCGTAGCTTGTCCGGCTTTGGAATCGTCGTACCCGTGAGCCATTTGTGCGCGGTCTGCGGCGTAACGGGACGCTCGCCGTGATAGCGTAGATTGAACTGCTCGGCGAGCTTGGTCCCGCCGCGGATTTTCAGCGGCTCGAGCAGATCTCTCAGCCTTTTGGCGAAAGCGGCTTTTTCTTTGTCGGTTGGCATGGGCCAGATTGTGCAATTCGGCACCAAACCAGTTGACAACCAGATAAGCTTATGTTTTGCCTATTTGAGATAGATTTAGCTTGTAGGGCGCGCTGGACAAAGCGCTCCACGAAATCGCATTTTTCTATCTTTTTATTATCCTGCCTGCCTTTGCGAGCGATGGTCATCTTATATTTTTAAGATTATTCTCAAGCAGCATGATAGAAATCGTAGCTTATCCAAGATAAATCCTAATTTGAGGGATCGAACGGGGAGCGATGGCGCCGTCCGCGACGCCGCACGGCCGCCCGATGCGCCCGCGTTACAATGCCTCGCGCCGCATCGGCCCACATCTGCCGACATTGGCCCGCCGCGATTCGTACCGATCCGCTCTCCTCTCCTGTTTTCTGCCCGCTCTCCCATGCTCACGACCGACTCCGATCCCATCGTCGCCATTGCTACCGCGCCCGGCCGGGGGGGCATCGGCGTCGTGCGGATTTCGTTCGGCCGCGCGGGCGAAGCGGCCGCCCTGCCGCTGATGCAGGCACTCACCGGTCAAACGCTTGCGCCGCGCCACGCGAGCTACGTGCCGTTTCTCGACGCCAGCGGCAATCCGCTCGACCGCGGCATTGCCCTCTACTTCCCGGCGCCACACTCCTACACCGGCGAGCACGTGCTCGAACTGCAAGGCCACGGTGGCCCGGTCGTGCTGCAACTGGTGCTGCAACGCTGCATCGACGCCGGCCGCGCGGTCGGCCTGCGACTCGCCGAACCGGGCGAATTCACGCGCCGCGCCTTTCTGAACGACAAGCTCGATCTCGCGCAGGCCGAGGCCGTCGCGGATCTGATCGAGGCCAGTACCGAGGCCGCTGCCCGCTCGGCGGGCCGTTCGCTCGACGGCGCGTTTTCGCGCGACATTCACGCGCTCGTCGAAGACGTGATTACGCTGCGCATGCTGGTCGAAGCGACGCTGGACTTCCCCGAGGAAGAAATCGACTTCCTCGAAGCCGCCGACGCGCGCGGCAAGCTCGCCCGCATTCGCGAGCGCCTCGCGCACGTGCTGAGCGAAGCGCGCCAAGGCGCGTTGCTGCGCGAGGGGCTGTCGGTCGTGCTCGCGGGACAGCCGAATGTCGGCAAGTCGTCGCTGCTGAACGCGCTGGCCGGCGCGGAACTCGCGATCGTCACGCCGATCGCCGGCACGACGCGCGACAAGGTCGCGCAGACGATCCAGATCGAAGGCATTCCGCTGCATGTGATCGACACGGCCGGCCTGCGCGAGACCGAGGACGAAGTGGAAAAGATCGGCATCGCGCGCACGTGGGGCGAAATCGAGCGCGCGGACGTGGTGCTGCATCTGCTCGACGCACGCACCGGCATGACGGCCGAGGACGAAACGATCGCGGGGCGCTTCCCGAGCGGCGTGCCGGTCGTGCGCGTGCTGAACAAGACCGACCTGACGGGCCTCGCGCCCGCGACGCAGGCGCTCGACGCCGATCTCGAACTGAGCGAGGTGCGGCTGTCGGCGAAACAGGGCGACGGCGTCGCGTTGCTGCGCGACGAGTTGCTGCGGATCGCCGGCTGGCAGGCTGGCGCGGAAAGCGTGTACCTCGCGCGCGAGCGGCATCTGATTGCGCTGCGCGCGGCCGAAGAGCATCTGGCGACGGCTGCCGCGCATGCCGAACAGAACGCGCAGGCGCTCGATCTGTTCGCCGAGGAACTGCGGCTGGCACAGGATCAGTTGAATTCGATTACTGGTGAATTCAGTTCGGACGATCTACTTGGAGTGATTTTCAGCAGATTCTGTATCGGCAAGTAAAAGCGATGGGGAAATTCCGTTATATTCATTCTCCAATAAGGGGTTTGGCGTCATTTTCTCGCCCTCGTCGTAGGCAGAAAATCCAGCTTGCCTACCCATAATCGGATAAATCTTTGGTACACAACCAGCATACGGTTTAGAATCACCGCACCTCGTGCATCAACCGCATCAACGTCCCGACGCGCATGCCTCGCCTCGCCACGCCCCTCACCGAATCCCAGATCCGCGCGCTCGAACCGCGCGCGACCCGCTACTGCGTCGCCGACGGCAACGGTCTCGTCATCGAAGTCATGACGACCGGCAGCAAGATCTGGCGTTTCCGCTACACGCTGAACGGCAAACGCCAGCCACTCGCCACGATCGGCGACTACCGGATGATTTCGCTGCGCGTCGCGCGCGCCAAGGCACAGAAGTACGCGGAAATGGTCGCGCAGGGCATCTCGCCGGTCGCGACCGCGCGGCGCGACCGCGGCGCCGAAAGCAAGGCTGACGTGCTGCGCGAAGCCGCCGAGCTGTATCTCGCCACCGCGATGGCCGGCAAGTCGGACGAATATCGCCGCACGACGCGGCGCGCGCTCGAAAAGGACGTGCTGCCCGCGATCGGCAACAAGCCGATCGGTGCCGTGAGCGCCGACGACATCCTCGCAATCTGCGAGCGCATCAAGAGCCGTGGCTCGCCGAAGATGGCGCTGCATACGCGCAACGTGGTCAAGCGCCTGTACGCGTACCTGATCGCGCGGCAACTCGCGTCCGGCAATCCCGCCGAAGTCGTGCCGGCGCGCGCGCTCGCCACGCTCGACACCCGTACGCGCGTGCTGTCCGGCGCCGAGATCGGCGCGACGCTGCAGGCCGTCGACACGTCGAACATCCGCCGTCCGCTAAAGCTCGCGCTGCATCTGCTCGTGCTGACGATGGTGCGCAAATCGGACCTCGTGGAATCAATGTGGGCCGAATTCGATCTCGACCACGCGCGCTGGACGATTCCGGCCACGCGTCTGAATGCGCATGCGGATCGCGTCGTGTATCTGCCGCGCCAGGCCGTCGCGATGCTGCGCGAGTTGCAGCGCGCACGGGCGAGCCAGAATTTCGTCTTCCCGAGCGTCCGGGGCGACGATCGACCGATCGCGAAAAGCACGTTAAATCAGGCGGTCAAGGCCTTGGGGATCGAAATGGAGCATTTCGTGCTGCATGATTTTCGCCGCACCGCGACGATGCATCTGCGCGAAATCTCGCCGCAACCGGACGCGCACGGCGACGCCATGCGGGACCCCGCACCCGCTGCAACGGACAACCCCACACACGACCAGGCGCACGGCGAAGCGCACAACGAAGCCGAGCGGCAACGTCAGCGACTCCAGAGCTGGGCGGACTTCGTCGATATCCAGATCGAAGCCGCGCGGCAGGCGCGCAGCGGGATGGCCTGATGACGGCATTGCCAAGGGTTGGGCGGCGTAGGGAGTTTCCCTCGATGCGCCGCAACCGATGGTACACAGGCGTCCATCAACCCCTATCAATTAGCTGAAAACAAAGAAAAAGAACCGGTGAAATCCGGTTTCATATCGGCCTTCGAAACACCCCGCCAGCGTCGCGCAACCGCTTCAGATCGTCGTTCTTTCCCCGCTTCCATCGCCTACACTGAGAGTTGGATGCAAGCCGATACGGAGGTTCCGATGTCTGAATCGCTGCTCGCCTATCTGATGGGGCCCACCGTCATGCTGCTGGTCGGCTTTGCCATCTGGATGGCGTCCCGTCATCACCGCGACCCGTCAAAGCCGCCCAGAATCGAGCGCTGGCTCGATACGCATTACGCGGAGTGGCTGCACCACAAACACTGAGACTGAGCGGTGTATGCATCGATTACAAAAAAGGCCGTCGCATCGGGCGACGGCCTTTCTGTCTGCGTAGAGCACGCGCGATGTGAGCGCACACCTTCACGCGATCACCACCCCGGCTGCGGCTGCGCATACCCGTACTGTCCGGGGGGCGGCGCACCGCACGCGACATACGCGCGCTGGTACTGGTCGTAGCAATATCCCGGCGGCGGGCCGGCATAGGCCGGCGCCGGCTGATACACCGGCTGCTGCGCATAGACCGGCTGCGGATACGCGACCACCGGCGCCGGATTCAACGCCGCGCTGACCACCGCACCGAGCACCGCGCCGCCGATCAGCGCCCCCACCACATCGCCGCCATGTCCGTGCGCGGAGGCTTGCCCCGCCACGCTCAAACTGCCCGCCATCACCAACGCTACTGCGATCTTTTTCATGTGAGCCTCCCGCCCGTTCAGGCATGGAATGGATTGTCGTGCGGATGCGCGGAAATAGATGCTGCAAGTGGTAACGGAACATTAACCCTGTAACAGCCGTTCGATCCGGCACCTGCCGGTGCACGGGCGGGCACCGTACTGCAATCCCGCGTTTTGTGCCGTGTTTCCCCCTCTAATCCGCCCAAAACACGCCTCCGATCAATGTAGAATTCGCCGCATGAACTGTCGGACAAATCCGATAGACAGTAAAACTGTCCGGTCCGTCGATCCGACCCGCAACGGGTCGATACGCGGAATCGAACAGAAACAAAGGTAGGGGGGCCTGCGCGTGAAACAATGGACCATCCGGCAACGGATTCTTTGCAGCTTCGGAATCGTTCTGATCGTGATGCTCGCCATGGCAATCGTCACTTTCGGGCAACTCGGCGGCATAGACCGCGACGCGAAAAGCCAGCAGCAGGACTCGATGCCGGGCCTCTACTACGCGACCGCGATACGGGCGACCTGGTTCGAAAACTATTCGATCACGCAGCGCCTGATCTTCGTCGACGCGGACGCCGATTCCACGAAGCGCGACCTCGCGAGCCTGCAGGACTCGCAGCAGTCGCTGCAGAAACAGCTCAACGACTACGGCGCGACGGTTTTCCGCAGCGACGACCGGGACCTCTTCAACGAATTCCGGCAATACCACACGCAGTACACGGCGGCGCAAACGGCGCTGCTCAATAGCCTCGCCGCCTCGAAAGACAACGCCGCGCGCATCTTCAACGCGCAGCTCACGCCGGTCTGGGAAAGCGGCCGGCTGACGGCGCGCAAGCTCGTCGACGACAACAGGAGCTACGCGGACCAGTCCACCGCGAGCATCCGCACGTCGGTCGAGACGACGCGCATTGTGCTGCTCGTGATGCTGGCGCTCGCCTTGATCGTCGCGGTGCTGGCCGGCTACTGGCTGCTGCGCGCGGTCACGGTGCCGATGGCGAAGGTGCTGCGAGTCGTCGACGTGATCCGCACCGGCGATCTGACGCAACGCCTGCAACTGCATCGCCAGGACGAAATCGGCGCGCTCGAAGCGGGCTTCAACCGCATGACCGACGAACTCACCGCGCTGGTCGGCCAGGCGCAGAAGTCGGCGGTGCAGGTCACGACCTCGGTCACGGAAATCGCCGCGACCTCGCGCGAACAGCAGGCCACCGCGAACGAGACCGCGGCCACGTCCACGGAAATCGGCGCGACCTCGCGCGAGATTTTCGCGACCTCGCGCGATCTGCTGCGCACGATGAACGAAGTCTCCGAGGTGGCGAGCCAGTCGGCCGCGCTCGCAGGCACCGGCCACAGCGGCCTCGCGCGCATGGAAGAAACCATGCGCCATGTGATGGAAGCGGCCGGCTCGGTCAACGCCAAGCTCGCGATCCTCAACGAGAAGGCCAGCAACATCAACCAGGTCGTCGCGACGATCACGAAGGTCGCGGACCAGACCAACCTGCTCTCGCTGAACGCGGCGATCGAAGCCGAAAAAGCCGGCGAATACGGCCGCGGCTTCGCGGTCGTGGCGACCGAAATCCGCCGCCTCGCCGATCAGACCGCCGTCGCGACCTACGACATCGAACAGATGGTCAAGGAGATCCAGTCGGCGGTGGCCGCCGGCGTGATGGGCATGGACAAGTTCTCCGAGGAAGTGCGCCGCGGCATGCTCGACGTGCAGAACGTCGGCGGTCATCTGACGCAGATCATCGAGCAGGTGCAGCAGCTCGCGCCGCGTTTCTCGATGGTCAACGAGGGCATGCAGACCCAGGCGACCGGCGCCGAGCAGATCACCCAGGCGCTGACGCAGCTGTCCGAGGCCGCGCAGCAGACCGCGGAATCGCTGCGTCAGTCGACCCAGGCGATCGACGATCTGACGCACGTTGCCAACAGTCTGCGCACCGGCGTGTCGCGCTTCAAGGTCGTGGCCTGAGATCGCCCAGGCGATCCGCCCTGACCCGCGCCCGCTTCCCGTCCACGCCGATGCTCTTCATCCTCTTCACGCTCGACAGCGAACGCTACGTGATCGACGCGACGCAGGTCGAGCGCATGATGCCGCTCGATCCGCGCGCGCCGCCGAAGACGATCCCCGGCGCGCCGGCGTGGGTCGCGGGCGTGCTCGAACACGACGGTGCGCCGCTGCCGGTCATCGATCTGCCGGCGCTCGCGCTCGGCCGCCGCGCCGAGCCACTGATGTCGACGCGCGTCGTGCTGGTGCACTATCCGCATGCGGGCGGCCAGCGCCTGCTGGCGTTGCTGCTCGAAGGCGCGACCCGCACGATTCGTCTGGAACCCGAAGCATTTCGCGCGACCGGCATCGACACGCCGCACGCGCGCTATCTCGGTCCGGTCGCGAGCGAAGCGGGCGGGCTCGTGCAGTGGATTCGCGTCGAGGCACTGCTGACCGACGACGTGAAGGCGCTGCTCTTTCCCGAGGCGCACGCATGAACGCGCATCACAACAACGCGCCGCTTTACCGGCGCTTCGCCGAACTGCTGCATCGGACGATGGGGCTCGACGCGACCTCGCTCGGTCATCGGGCCATCGAGCGCGCGGTCGATCAGCAGGCCGCCGCGTGGCGCGCGGACGGCCATGCCGAAGCGACGCTCGCCGATTACTGGAACGCGGCGCAGGTGTCGCCCGAGCTATGGCAGGCGCTGATCGAAGCGTTGACGGTGCCGGAGACCTGGTTCTATCGCGACGCCGAGGCATTCCGCACGCTCGCGCGGCTCGCGCAGGAGCGCTTGCGCGAGCGCGCCCACGCGGCCGGCGGCACGCTGCCGCTGCGGATTCTGAGCCTGCCCTGCTCGACCGGCGAAGAGCCGTACACGATCGCGATGACCCTGCTCGACGCGGGCCTCGACGCCGCGCAATTCCGCATCGACGCGATGGATATCAACGAGCGCTCGCTGGCCGCGGCGCAGCGAGCGGTCTATGGGCGCAACTCGTTTCGCAGCAGCACGCTCGCGTTTCGCGACGCGCACTTCAGCCCGGCCGGAGACGGTTGGCGTCTCGCGCCGCGCATCGTCGAGACGGTGCGCTTCTCGCACGCGAACCTGATGCAGCTCGACACGCCCGCGCTCGGCCTCTACGACTTCGTGTTCTGCCGCAACGTGCTGATCTATTTCGACCGTGACACGCAGCAGATCGCGTTGCAGGCGCTCAATAGCGTGCTGGCCGAAAACGGCACGCTGTTCGTCGGTCCGGCCGAGACCGGCCTGCTGATGCGCTACGGCATGCAATCCGCGAAGATTCCGCTCGCGTTCGCGTTTTATCGCGCCTCGGCCCAGAGCATGCAGGCCAGCCACTGGCACGCCGCGCCGCTCGCGACCGCCGCCGCCCTGGCGATGACGCCGCCGCCCGCGCGCGTGCCC